>NZ_JBITPU010000030.1:0-14017 GCF_044684115.1 Acinetobacter sp. ABJ_C1_1
ATTTATAAGTTACTGATTTTGTTTATTTAAATTAATTTTTAAAAAAGTTTTTATAATTAAATTTTTTAGAAAATATAAAATTACATAATTTTTAAACATATTTTTTATAGCATGCAGTGTATTGGCGTAAATAGAAAAAATATATGTCAAAGAGGTCAATGATATTTAATTCACTTAAGAACCATAATTTGCACCAAATTTTACGCTGTCACGATTCATTGAATAAAACCAAGTGAAAAGTTACGTAAAAAAGAAACCAATAATTTTATTGGCTTAAATAAAAAATCGAATATTACAAATAAGCGGAATGATTATGGATAACGTAGCTCAGCTAGAAACTGATACTAATTTCCAAAGCCGAAAGAAAATAACTTGGGGTGTTTTTAGTGTCCTGCTGTTATTTTTAGTTGCTGGCATCTTATATTATTTTTTTGTATACCGATTCTATCAATCTACTGATAATGCTTATGTACAAGCCGATGTCACTTGGGTAATGCCAAAGATTTCAGGCGAAGTGATGGAGTTATTAATTAACGATAATCAGGTGGTAAAAAAAGGGGAAACTTTAGCGGTATTAGACCATCGTGACTACCAAGCTCGATATGACCAAGCCCGTTCTGTGGTCAGCTTAAAAGAAGCCGCACTGGGTGTACAACAACAAAATGAAAAGTCTGCCAAGTCGTCAATTACCGAAGCAAATAGTGGTGTAGTGGCAGCGCAAGCAGACCTAGCGCGTTTGAAAAAAGAGTTCGAGCGTTATCAAGATCTATTAAAAGATGGCGTAATTACCCGACAAAATTTTGAAGGGATCCAGTCTCAATATTTAACGGCTCAGGCACAGCTCAGCAAAGCGCAAGCCGCCGTAAATGCAGCAGAAGCTCAGTTGGGGAGTTTACAAGCCAGTCGAGCGCAGCTTTTAGCAGATATTCAAAGTGCCAATGCAAACTTAAACCTGTATCAGGTCGATTTGGCTTCATCAAAAGTGGTTAGTCCTGTAAGCGGTAAAATCGGTAGTCTGGCAATTCAACAAGGCTCACGTGTTTCTCCACAAACCCGCTTAATGGCGATCATTCCTGAAAATAGTTTGTATGTACAGGCGAACTTCAAAGAAACTCAAATTGAAAAAATGCATATTGGTCAGAAAGTTAAATTAAAACTTGATGCCTATCCGAGCCTCAACTTTACCGGAAAAATTGAGAGTTTTTCTCCCGCTTCAGGTGCGACTTTCTCACTTATGCCATCAGACAATGCCACAGGCAACTTTAACAAGGTTGTACAGCGTATTCCTGTACGTATCGCCATAGATTCAAGCCCACATATTGATTTGATAAAACCTGGAATGTCGGTGAGTGCCACCGTTGACCTAAGAACTTAATAATAAAATTTTAGGTAATAAGAAAATGAATAAGCATGTTGAAGCCGAGTGGAGGTTTCCTGCAAAAACTGCATGGGCAATTTTTGCTGCCATGATTTTTGGCAACTTTATGGCGATTCTTGATATTCAGATTGTGGCGAGTTCTCTAAACGAAGTTCAAGCTGGCATGAGTGCAAGTCGTTATGAAGTCACTTGGGTACAAACAGTTTATTTAATTGCTGAAATTATTGCGATTCCAATGTCGAGTATTGTCTCGCGGGTGCTTTCGACACGGGTGTATTACACCATGTGTGCAATCGGCTTTACAGTGAGTTCTTTACTTTGTGCTTTGTCATGGAACTTGGAAAGTTTATTAGTATTCCGTGGCATTCAAGGCTTTATGGGCGGCGGGATGATTCCAACTTCCATGACGGCGTTGTACTTACTGTTCCCCGAACCAAAACGGTCATTGCCTTTGGTCATGTTTGGCATGATCAGTACTTTAGGGCCTGCGATTGGCCCCACCATTGGCGGTTGGCTCACCAATAACTTCTCATGGCATTGGATGTTCCTGATCAATATTATTCCGGGCATTATCATTGCCACGGTCATTTACTCAGGCCCAAATATTGACCGAGCGAACTATTCACTCATCAAAAGCATGGACTGGTTTAGTCTGGTCGGTATGGCGATGTTTTTGGGTGGGCTTGAATATTTCCTCGATGAAGGTGCACGACATGACTGGCTTGCAGACACAGGCGTTCGTATCGCTTTTATGGTCTGCCTAATAGGCGGCATGATTTTCTTCTCTCGAAGTTTTACCCAGCCTAAGCCTTTGCTCGATTTATCGGTATTTAAAAATAAAAACTTTACCTTAAGTGCTATTACAACGTTTGTGATTGGTATGGCCCTATATGGCTTGGGTTACATGATTCCCGTGTTTCTTGGGCAAGTCCGTGAAATGAACAGTAGCCAAATTGGTCATGTCATGATGGTGACAGGCATTGTGATGTTCTGCTTTGCGCCTTTCCTTGCATGGCTTATTCCTAACTTTGACACCCGCAAAACCGTATTTGTCGGAATGGTTCTGGCTGGTTTTGGTGTATGGCTCAATTCGCACCTCAGCATTCACAGCGATTACGACTTTATGTTTTGGCCGCAAATTTACCGCGGTATTGGTCTTATGATTTGCCTAATTGTGGTGTCGCATTTGGCGATGAGCACTTTGCCACTTAGTAAAGTGGCCGATGCCAGCGGTATTTATAACCTGATGCGTAACATTGGCGGCGCGGTTGGACTGGCGCTGATTAACTCATCCTTAGACTGGTTGACCGCTATGCATGTCACCCAAATTAATCAGGCGATGACACCGCAGAACTGGATTTTTACAGAGCGACTTGATCAGCTCACGGCGCAATATCAAGAAGTCGGTGCAAATGCTCAGCAAATCGCGCTGAGTGTGATTTATCGCGACATTCATTTTCAGGCACTGACATCTAGCTTCAATGATTTATTACGCATGCTCGCAATCATCATGTTTGTGACCGCCTTTTTAACCATCTTTATGGACAGGGGGAAGAAAATGAATATGTAAAGTTTTAGCAGTAAAAGATAGCTTTTTAAAGAATGAAAACAATAGGGCATATCAAAACGTATCCCTTCTTAGAAAAAGAACATTTATACGAGTTTCTAACATCGTCGTACGAGCGAGCGGAACTCACAGATCTGGATGTGGGAGATTAAAGTATTATGATTAATACAACATATAAACTGATTTCAAAATTGAACCTGAAAAACGCAACTTATGGGCAATATTTTGAAAAAGAGCAAATTGATACTGATCGACTAAAAGAGATGTATTCCATTTACGAACAGTATTATGAAAATACCAGATTTTCTATTTTTGTAGATGATTTTGAAAATAAAAGCGGTGCGATCTTAATTTTTGATTCAGAAACAGATGAGATTGTGGGTTTCTCGACTGTTGTGGTGCAACACTTCTACTTAAACGGTAAAGACTACACCGTGCTCTTTAGCGGTGATACGGTTATTTTGAAGAAGTTCTGGGGCACGCGTACACTGCAAAGTACCATGCTTAAACTCATGATTAAGCTTCGCATTAAATATCCTTTTAACGAACTTTATTGGTTACTCATTTCTAAGGGCTACAAGACCTATCTATTACTTGCCAATAACTACTATGTGTACTATCCAAACATTAAAGATGAAAACCAACACCTTTCGGAAGTGGTTGAGCACTACTGTGAGAAATTCTTTGGTGAATATTACGACCGTGAAGCAGGCTTACTCAACTTCGGTGATGACTATCAGCCACTAAAAGGCGAAGTTGCACCTATTACCGCCGAAATGCGAGAAAAGAACCCAAATATTCATTTCTTTGAACAAAAAAATCCGACATGGAAAGCCGGTACAGAACTGCCATGTATTGGTCGTCTAGGCTGGAAAGATATTGCTCGTTTCCCTGTGAAGCTCATGACGAAGCCGACCAGTAAAGGAAAGTTTGAAGCTTGTGTAACCCATAAAACAAAACGTAGAGAGGCTATCCAATGAAATCTAATGAATGGCTGACTCTAGGCTCGCATCTTATTTTAAAAAAATGGTGTGATGCATCTGACCGTAATTTCCAAAAACAGTTTAATGCTTTAGAAACCACACAACGTCAAATTTTGCATTCGATATTACAGACTTCTACCTTTGCCAAAGATAAAAAGGTTCAAAACTATGAGCAGTTTGTAAAAGCCTTTCCTGCGACTCGCTATAGCGCATGGCGAGAAGACATTCAACGTTACCGTGAACAACAGCTTTCACTGTCTAGTAGTAAGTTGGTTCGTTTCCAGCCGACTAGTGGTTCGAGTGAACAAATTAAGTTTATTCCATACACCAAGTTATTTTTAGATGAACTTGACCATGCAATTGCGCCGTGGATGGCAAGTTTATACCGTAAGTGTCCAGAGCTGAGTTCGGGTACACACTACTGGTCGGTGTCATGGTTACCTGAAAGCCAGCGTGAAGTTTTAAAAGATAAAAACTTAAATGATGACAGTGCGCTACTTGGCGTAGGTAAACGCATACTGTCTAAGTTTACCCAAGCCGTTCCAAGTAACGTTGCCTTTGCAGCCAATGCGGACGATGCACTGTTTGCCACCATTTGTTATTTGGTCGCAAACCGTAATTTAGCCATGATTTCGGTGTGGAGTCCAACGTTTGCGTTGCAATTACTTGAGCGTTTGGAGTCATTGCAAAAAGACGTGATAGAGGTGCTTAACAGTGGTAAATGGGGCAATCGTCAGGCTTCACTAAAAGAAGTGACCGCACCGCATAGCCCTGAAAGTGCTCAAGCATTAATTGCAAGTTCAAACGGCGCACAGATCGACTTTAAGAAACTTTGGCCAAAGTTAAGTCTGGTTTCGAGTTGGGACACTGCTGGTTCAAAAGCTTGGGCCGAAAAATTAAAAGAGAAATTGCCTAGTGTTCAGTTTGAAGGCAAAGGGTTATGGGCGACCGAAGGTGTAGTGACTATTCCCTATAACGACCAATACCCGCTGGCTTACCAAAGTCACTTCTATGAGTTTGAATATTTAGAGGGTGAGAAACAAGGTCAAATCATTCCTTCATGGCAGCTTAAACAAGATGATGTGGTGAGCCCACTGATTACTTCGGGTAATGGCTTACTGCGTTACTGTTTGGATGATTGTTTAAAAGTGACTGGCTTTTTAGAGCAAATACCGTGTTTTGAGTTCCAAGGGCGCCGTTTTGGGGTAGATCTGGTTGGTGAGAAACTTGCACCTGAAACTGCTCAACAGTTGTTGTCTCAGTTAAATGAAACGGAATCGAAAGCGATTTCTTTACTTGCGATTGATACCCAACAACAGGTTAAACCATTTTATTGCGTGCTTTTTGAAGGTGAAATTCATCACAGCATTAGCAATGAATATATTGACAGTATTTTGCGTCAAAACTTCCATTATGAACTTGCGCGAAACTTGGGACAGCTTGATGAGCCTCAAATTCGCCAAGCCAATAACGGCTGGAATGCCTATAAAAAACTGGTCATGTTTGATGGCATTATTGAAGGCAATATCAAGCCTGAGCCACTTAAGAAAGTCACCCTCAATAGTTTGGAACAACTATGAAAGGGATGAAGTCATTTAATACTCGTTTTTTAACACTTCGACACGCCTTGTATTTAGGCGTGTTGGTTGTGTCGAATACACATGCCATGACTTTAGACGAGGCGTTGTCTGCCAGTTTAAGACATGAAAGTCAGCTTGAAGTCAGCCGTTTAAGCGTAAACCAGTCTACCGCTATGCTTGAACAGGCTAAACAGCGCGATGGGCTCAAAGTCAATTTAGTTGGGCAGCTTGACTATGAACGAATAGATACGCCACCAAAAGTCATGTTTCCAACTGAAGGAAACCGTAAAGGCCGAAGTTTGCAGTTACAGGCAGATTATCCGATTTATACCTCTGGGCGGCATCGTTTGGGGGTAGATATTGCCGAGAGTCAGCTTTCTGCCCAACACCAAGGCTTGTCAGATCAACGGTCGGAAACGATTTTAAATACCGTCATGGTCTATACCGACGTATTAAAAAAGAAAGCCATTTTAGAACTTAGACAAAAGACCATGGCGAACCTGCAACGGTCTTTATATGAGTCAAAGCGCCGTTTTGATGTTGGTATGATTACCCGTGCAGACTTGGCTCAAGTTTTGGCACAAGTCGCTCAAGGTCAGGCCGATATTACACAGGCGCAGTCTAACTTGACTGTAAGCGAAGCACAGTTTTACCAAGTAACAGGTACAACACCTGACAACCTTGTTGCAATTAAACAATTGCCTGCTATACCGAATGGACTAGATGAAATTTTGGCTCAAACCAAGAACCATCCGGCTTTAATGCGCGCTAAATATGAAATGCAAGCCGCAGAGAAACAATACGCTTTAACTAAACGGGAACTGTGGCCAACGGTTATGCTGACCAGCCGTGCCGGAAAGCAGGATGAAGCAAGTTATATTGGTTCTGAAAGTAATAACTATATGGTCGGGGTGCAGCTCAATGTACCGCTTTATGACGATGGCTTAAACCGTGCCAATGTTAAAAAAGCGCAGGCTGATATCGATTTGGCTCACCAGAAAATACGAAGCCTTGAACTGGACTTAAATAAACGTACTCGTACTACCTATGCACAGCTTCAAACCATCCGACAAAATAAAGATGCATTGGCAAATGCCATAGAGGCAGCGTCTATTGCCTTTGTCTATACACGTAAAGAGTTCGATGTCGGCACCAAAACTACCTTTGATTTGCTTAATACCGAACAGAAGCTACTCGATGCACAAACCCAAAAAACCGTAAACGATCAAGACGAAGTGGTATTTGTCTATCAGTTACTCGACCAAATGGGTCGTTTAAATAGTTTGGTTCCTATGCAGACCGCACAACAGGTGAATAATGAATAAAACAAATACACCACTCGCAGAAAATACCCTGATTACCCGTGAAGCAACTTTGGCAGATGATGAGGCTTTACGAGACTTAATCGCCGTACCGATGACCACCAAAGGCATTCAAATTAGCTTTCAGCGTGAACCGAGTTATTTTAGAGCGTCCGACATTGTCTATCGGCATAAACTGCATGTTGTGATTGAAGACACCGAAAGCCAAAAGAAGCTCGCTTGTTATAGCAATGGCTATCGTCCTTGTTATGTTGATCGGAGCGTTCAAAACTTGCGATATGCTGGAGACTTACGGGTAGATCATAGCTATCGGGGTAAATCACTAGTGAAGGTATTAGCCAAGCATGTAAAACAGACCATGCATGCACCGAACTTTAGCCAAATGATTATTTTTGATGATAATCATGCTGCGCGCGCCGCTATACAAACGGGTAAAACGGGAATGCCCGATTATTATGATGAAGGGCTTATAGAGACACTGAGCCTGACGAGTACTGGCGCAAAACGAAAAATCACGGCTTTTCTAAAGCAGGCTGCTAAATATAGTCATCTTCAAGAGATACGTACATGTGTAGCCGAAGCTGAACATGTACCAGCCATGAACCAGTTTATTCGTGACATGGCAGAACACTATAATTTTATACCTGCTTATAACTTTGAAGAACTTGCCCAAGGGCATCAGTATTTTTCAGGCATAAAACTCTCAGACTTTTCACTTTACTTTAAGGGCGAAAAACTGGTGGGTATGTTTGGCTTGTGGGATCAGCATAGTATTAAGCAAACCAAGATTTTAAATTATAGTTCGGCCATAGGTGTGCTTAGACCCATTTATAACTTGCTGACGCCAATTACTAAAGGTATGCGTTTGCCTAAACTGGGTGACTCTATTCAGTACCATGTATTGCATACGCTTATGTGTCATCCCGAAGATTTGGCTTTGCATCATAAAATGCTCGAAGATGCCTATAACCAGTCAAAACAACAGGGCGTTGGTGTCGTGAGTTTTACACTTTCTCATAAAGACCCGCGTTATCAGTTAAATCAGTTTTATAAAGGTGAGCGTTTAACGGGTATGCATGGCTTTATTAGTTATGAGGGCGACCCAAGACCAAATTTTGATAAAAACCTGATTCCATACTTAGAAGTTGGGCGTATTTAACCCTTAGATAGTTTCGCCGTAGGTCATGAATGCGCAAATATTTGCTCAATTCGTAGGAATGTTAAACAGGATTGAGCAAATATATGCGCAAAATGGTGAATGTCAGCTAGAGCAAGAGGCTTTTTTCATGCTAATTTTGATTACGTTACAAAATCAAGATAAAACATTTTAGATTTAATAAATCTAGCGAATTTGACCCTTTATCCCAACCTATCTTGCGCCGTTGAAACAATTAGAATGGTTTGAAGGTAATAATCGACACGTGAGTGATTATTGTCTTTATGTGAGTTATGCGCATTAAAGGCTGCATCATGAAGTTTCACGACTCTAGCGATCGGATTTGAACTACAACGAATTAAATATTCTTTGCGTGTTTCATCTTCTCGTTTAGTTAATGCATCGACGGCATCGCGGATTTCTTTTCCAAATAAACTTTCGATTTTGTCTAGCGTAAGAGGCGTGTCTTCAACACTATCGTGGAGAAGGGCTGTAATAATATAGATTTCTGAAAATTGATGCTCGATTAATGAATTGACCACACCTTTAATATGGTACTCAAAGTAATCATGAGGGCCATACTTTTGACCTTTATGAGATTCTTTAGACAATGTCTCTGCGAGTTCAACTTGATTTTGAGTCATTTTTTGCTCTTATCACTTTAAGTATATGACGCGGCCTAATTTGTAAGATGGTCCGCTTAGGTCATAATTTTATACTGAATAGCGACTGTTAAAAACACCTCTTAATGAGAGTAGTCACTCACTTTTATTAATTCATTCTTTCTTTGTAGATGTGAGCCAAACCAGCCCTTAAGTTTTTGAAATTTTAAACTTTAACTTAATGATATAAAATATGATTATAAATATTACTTAAGAGTTTCCTTAATTATCTAATTAAATGAAAAATAATAACTATTTAAATAATTTCTAGCCAATTTTACATTGACACCTCAAATATTGGAGATTACCATTTGCGGGCTGGCCTACATTGCCAGTCGGTTTTAGCAGACCGTTTTAAGACCGCATCAGAGCTATTTCATCTGAGGAATAGTTTTGTGCGCACCCTCCCAGTTCCCTCCCGTAGCGGTAGGACGGGAGAGGGACACCCTCGGGTGTGCTGGATGTCTTAACCAGTCTGCTAACCCTCTTCCGTTCTGCCACCATAAATTTTATGCTCTGGCAGAACTCCATATATAAGGAGTTGGCTTTGCACATCCATTATTTATTGGCAACCTTTGCCAAAAGCTATAACAACACAGCTTAAAACATTTAACGCAGCTTGATCGCCGTAAGGCTTTTTCAGGCTTTAGCTCGTTATTACTTAAAACTTTCATCAACAACTAAAACTTGAGATGTGCTCGGCACAGTCTTTATGGCTTTGCTACGCCTTTTTTTCACCTTTAAAAAAGTGGAAGGCATTTATATCTCATTTATATACAACAAAAATTTAATTTATAACGGTAAAAATATGCAAAATTTAACTCTCCCAACACGTGCATTAAAAGTCGTAAATAAATCAATTGAGCTGTTTCACTACAACGGGTTTCATATTGTCGGCGTGGACAGACTTGTGAAAGAGTCTGGTATTCCAAAAATGTCGTTTTATACCTACTTTCAATCTAAAGAACGCTTTATTGAAATTTGCTTAATCGTACAAAAAGAACGACTCCAAGAAAAAGTAGTTTCTATGGTCGAATACGACGAATACACCAGCGTAGCCGATAAACTCAAAAAGCTCTATGATTTACATGCAGACATAGACGGGCTGTATTACCTGTTATTTAAAGCCATTTTTGAAACGAAAAATAACTACCCAAACGCGTACACAATCGCCGTGAGATATAGAACATGGCTCACCAACGAAATATATAGCCAGCTTAGAGCACTTAACTCCGATGTTTCCTTTACCGATGCCAAACTCTTTCTATATATGATTGATGGTGCAATCATTCAGCGTTTGAGTTCAGATGAAGTTGATGAGAGAGTGTTGGAGGTGTTTTTGCGGGGGATGGGGTGAGGGAGGACATTCTTTAATTATAATCGCCTAATTGAAACCAGCAATGGAATAAAATATTTTTAATATTACATCCATTTAGTATAAAAAGGTGTTACCTATATTTTCTTTTATTGTATAGTTTGAAAATGAAAAAAGATGAAAAAGCTTAAATTTTATTTAATAAAATATTAACTGAAATAGGGTATAACTAGTGAAAATCTCAAGTGTAAGTTTAAAAGGTTTTCGTAATTTTAAAGATAGTATTATCAAATTTAATGGTGATACATTAATTATTGGAGCCAATGATGTTGGTAAAAGTAACCTACTTCATGCTTTAAGGATATTATTAGATAAAACTTTATCTGACTCAGATATTGAACCATCAGAATTAGATTTTTACATTTCTCCTTCTGAGGCTATGAATGTTTTAGAAATAACAATATGTTTTGAGGATATACAAGAAGATGCTGTTTTATCTATTCTAAAAGGAAATGTCAGTAGTGAAGCTCAAACATACTTAAAATATCAGGCTGTTAAAAATAATTTAAGTTATCAAATTTTTATAGGTCCTTCTATCGAAAGTCTAGAGTTGGTAACTAGCCGTTTTTACTTAAAATATGTCAATTTAAAGTATATCCAATCACAAAGAGATTTACAGCGCTTCATTCATAAAGAAAAACGTAAGTTACTTAAGTTATCTCAATCAAATTTGACCGAAAATCAAAGAGAAGAAGATACTGAGTTGTTAAATGAAATTGGCCTTGATTTAAAAGAAATAAATGAAAAAATAACTCAATTATATTATGTAGACCATGCAACTAAAGAAATAAACGAAGAACTAAAGAAATTAGCATATCATCATTCTGAATATTCAGTTCAATTAGATTCTGGTGCTATTCAGGTTAGTGACTTTATAGACAATCTTCAATTAGGAGCAAATGTACATGGTTCAAATATTCTTCTTGGAGGAGATGGTAGAAATAACCAAATTTTATTAGCTCTATGGAAAGCAAAAAGTATTGCAGAGCATGATATTGATCATGAAGTAGTTTTTTATGCTGTAGAGGAACCAGAAGCTCATTTACATCCCCATCAACAACGTAAATTGGCAAGGTATCTAATAGAGGAATTACCGGGTCAAGCTATAATCTCTTCACACTCACCTCAAATAGCATCACATTTTTTACCAGATTCAATTATTCGATTATTAGTAAAAAATTATAGTACAGTGGCTGCTAGTGGAGGATGTTCAAATTGTATTGCTGAGTATTGGGATGAAATGGGGTACCGTATAAGTATAATTCCAGCAGAAAGTTTTTTCTCTAATGGTGTTTTCTTAGTTGAAGGTCCTTCGGAAGTTCTTTTGTATACTGCTTTAGCAAAAGTTTTAAAAATAGATCTAGATTATTATAATATTTCTATCTTATCTGTTGATGGTATTGCTTTTGAAGTATATACAAGTATTTTAAATGCTTTAGAAATTCCTTGGGTAATGAGAACTGATAATGATGTATCAAAAGTACCAAGAAGAAAGAATGAATGGCAATATGCTGGTGTTAATCGTTGCTTAAGGGCAATAGGGCTAGCAGAATGGCCACATAGTAAGTTTAGGATTAATCACTTAGATGTTACCAGTGACGATAGATGGAATTCTTTTCAAACTTTAATAAATGAGAAAGGTGTATTTATTTCAGATATTGATTTAGAAACTGATTTAATCAATGCATTAGAAAAAGACATACTTACTATTTTAGATAAAGATAATAAACTAGAAGCGATAAAATTTATGCAACAAAAAAAAGCTATACGAATGTCGTATGTTTTAAAAAAAATTAAAGATAACTTAGTTGACCTAGAAAATTACCCATTAGTTGAGCCATTAAAATATTTAAAATCTCTAATATCTGGATAAAATATTATGAAGACTCTAGATTTAACACAACAACAAATAGAGGCAATTGAATATTTATCTAATCTAGTTGTTTTAGCATGTCCTGGTAGTGGAAAAACTACTGTAATGAAAGAAAAAATAAGGAAAAGTATTCCAGCCTTGTTATCTCATCAAGGTGTTATTGCTATGACTTTTACCAAAAAAGCTAGTGCAGAGTTAAAAAAAAGATGTAAAAGTGATGGTTTTATTACAAAGCAAAGTTTTTTTGGAACTATTGATAGTTTTTGTTTAGAAGAGGTTATTTTTCCTTTTTTATCCCATTTATGGGGTGGTCATCCTAGTAAATGTAAAGTTATTACTGAACTAACTACTTCTCAGAAAATTTTTTTTAAAAAGACTTATGTGGCACCTACCCTAGAGAATATTGTAAATGATGAGATTGGTTTTATAACTTTATATGAACAAAATTTTTTATGGATTGACTCTTTAGCAGGTTTGGCACTTTATATTTTAGAAAAATCCACTGCTGCTGTTCGCTATATTAAGGCTAAATATAAATTTATTTTTATTGATGAATATCAGGACTCTTCAAGAGCTCAACACGAGCTTTTTATGAAATTTATTGATATGGGTTTGATTGGTACAGCTGTTGGTGATGTCGATCAATCCATATATCAATTTAGAGGGAGTGATCCTACATGTATAGAAGAACTGAAAGCTGATCCAAAATTTAAATTTTTATCTATTGATCAAAATCATCGTTCACATGTGTCAATTATAAATTATGCATCAAGATTATTAAATCCTTTATATCTCACACAGCCTTGCGAAGAAATTAGAGTCTTCAGAGGAGTTATTGTAGGAAATCCAATTCAAGCTGCAAAGAAGATTTCTAAATTAATAGAACGAATTACTCTAGCAAATGAGTCTATTAATTATTCTGATATTGCAATCTTGGCATATAAAACTATTTCATTAAATTATATAGCTGGGGGACTTGGTCTTGACTATCGTTTATATAACGATACACCACTTGAAAAGATCGAAACGCCAGAGGCAGCTTTAATTAGAGATTTATTAGGATTCCGTTTCGGTAGAGTAACTACTATGCAGGAAATCTTTGATCTGCATTTTATATATTCAAATTTATCAAAAGCTAATTTGTTAAAAATTAGGAAAATGCTTATAGAATTTAGAAAAATAGAAATAAGTCAGATAAGTAATATTGTTATTGAAATTCTAGCTCTCTCAGGTGTCGAGTCTGATTGTCATTCAGAGCTTGAGGCTTTAACCTCGATATTAGGTAATGAAAATTATATTAAAAATTTTATGCCTATTCTAACAAATGAAGTTCAACTGATGACCTTACATAAATCAAAGGGGTTAGAGTTTCATACTGTATTTCATATTGATTTGGATGATTGGTCATTTCCACATAGAGAATATACAGGGGGTTGGGATGACCCTCCTGTATATCCTCAATACAAACAAGATTTAAATTTACATTACGTTGGTATTACTCGTGCTAAAGAATATTGTTTACTAATTCAAACTACCAAACGGTTTAACAAACAAGGCGCTGAAAAAAATACGCATCCATCAGATTTCTTGAAGCTTCCTCATCTTGAAACCTTATATAAGAACTTTAAACAAGTAGATTTCTCTTTGAGAAGTATAGTAGTTACATATTAAATTTAAAGAATATGTGTTTAATTTGTTGATATATTAGTTGGTTATTGTAAAATATAACTATGTAGATATGGTAGTCATTATATGTATCCTATATTAACTTATGGATTTCCTTTGTTGTTGATTTTATTTGAATGGGGTACAAGAAAGGTTATAGAGGTAGATACTCAGGTTTTTATTGGTCCAGCCTTATCTGTTTCTGGAATATGTTATTTAGTTCCACTGTTAAAACCCAAAGTTACCAATATAAATTTCTATAGTTATAAATCTAAATTTGATAGTCAACTTATTCCTTTTTTATACTTATTGGTTTTATTATCTATCTTTGGGTGGATTGCAAGCTGTATATTGTCTATTAAGGAGAAAGAAATCATATTTCTCGGGATAAATCTGTATTTGTGGATAGGTATAATTATTTATTTTGTAAGTATTGTTATGGTCGTTCTTAAGGAG
>NZ_JBITPU010000031.1:0-9054 GCF_044684115.1 Acinetobacter sp. ABJ_C1_1
CGATATAATTTCTTGTTTTTCCATAACTCATATTCCTATTAGAAGTGTTGAGAGTGCTCGTTTGTATAAAGTAAAATTGAGAACATAATGACTTCATAGTTATATTTTTAAAAATATAGTTTATACTGTTTTAATAAATAAAAACCTCTGTTTAAAAATAAAAAAGTCACTGAGTGAAGAAGTACAGTCAAAAAATATATTGTGTAGGGATTTGCCAATGTCACGAGCAAAACCTAAATGTTATATTTATTTTAGACTCTAAATCATTGGGTTTCTAAGTTTAGTGTTATTTTTTTAAAAATAAATCTATAAAGATATAGGAGTCTGTTTTATATGTTTTATAGATTTATTGAAAATTAATATAGTAAAGACTTTGCCTTCAATTGGTCTAAAGAGTTTTTAAAGCAATATTATGTTTGAGATATTTATTTGCTTTAAATGTATGCAATAACTATTTAGCTGCTAAAAATATGTAAGTAATAGGATAAAAATGTTAGAAACTGATGTTTTAATTGTTGGGAGTGGTCCGGCTGGTTCTTCTGCTGCACTTATGTTAAGTACTTATGGAATCAGAAATATCATAATAACTAAATATAGATGGTTGGCAAACAGTCCGCGTGCCCATTATATCAGTCAAAGAACAATGGAAGTTGTCCGAGACTTGGGGATCTCAGATGAAGTAATCGCAAAAGCAGCACCAAAAGAAGTTATGGGAGATGTTGTTTATTGCACATCTTTAACGGGTGATGAAATTGGACGTTTTCCTTATGGAATGAATCATCCAGAAAGAATGTCTGAGTATGCGAAAGCGAGCCCTTGTGAACAGTGCGATCTTCCTCAACACCTATTTGAACCTATTTTGCTTTCAAATGCTGCATCACGAGGGAGTCATCCAAGATTTGATACGGAATATTTATCTCATGTGCAAGATGAGGATGGTGTAACTGTCACTGTTTTAGATAGATTAACTAAACAAACATACTTAATCCGATGTAAGTATTTAATCGGAGCTGATGGTGCAAGCAGCCAAGTCGTAAAAGATTTAGATTTACCTATGGCTGGTAAAATGGGGAAAAGTGGCAGTATCAGCATTATTTTTAAAACCGATTTAACCAAATACGTTTCGCATCGACCTGGCTACCTCTGGTGGATTATACAACCTGGAGCAAATATTGGAGGGATTGGGCTAGGGTTGTTGCGTATGGTCAGACCTTGGAATGAATGGCAGATTGTTTGGGGGTATGACATTGAAAAAGAAGAACCATCTCTTACCGATGATGAGGCAATTGCAATTTGCAGGCAGCTTATTGGTGATAACGACATTGAAATAAGCATAAGTAGCAAGTCGTTATGGACAGTAAATGAAATGTATGCAGAGCAATATTCGAAAGGACGAGTTTTCTGTATTGGTGATGCTGTCCATCGCCATCCGCCTTCTAATGGACTCGGTTCAAACTCATCTATACAAGATGCTTATAACTTATGTTGGAAATTAGCATTTGTATTAAAGGGCAAAGCGGGTCATGGTTTATTAGACAGTTTTAATGAAGAAAGAGCACCTGTTGGTGAGCGAATTGTTAAACGAGCGAATCAAAGTGTTAGAGAGTTCTCTACCATATTTTCTGCTTTAGAGTTAGATGGAAAGTACAGTACAGAGACAATGCAAAAAAGCATTAATGCTTTAAGTGAGAGTAATGAAAAAGGTGCTGTTAAACGCCGTGATTTAAGATCTGCAATTGAATATAAAGCTTATGAGTTTGCTGCTTTAGGAGTAGAAACTAATGTACGGTATCATTCATCTGCAATTATTGGGGCAGAACATAATATTGAAAATGAACTAGATTCTTGTCGAGATGAAGATCTTTATTATTATCCCTCATTTACTTCTGGCCATAAACTTCCTCATGTGTGGTTAGTCAAAAATCATAGAAAAATCTCAGCCTTAGATTTAATTGGAAACGGAAAGTTTACGCTATTCTGTTGGTTGCAAGGCGATAAATGGAAACTTGCTGTAGACAACCTGAATAGACAGCTTAACTTGGATATTAAAGTTATACAGGTAGGCCCAAAAAGAGATGTCGAAGACTCTTATGGAGAACTTTCTCGCTCTTGGACTAATGATGAAAATGAATGCTTGCTGATTAGACCAGATGGCTATATTGCTTGGCAAAGCAACAAAATTGAATCGGCGGACAATGAATTGCACAAAGCAATGTCATCAATACTTAGTATGAATTAGTATTTCACTGCTTCACCAAATTCGAAAAGCCTCTGTTAAAAGCAGGGGCTTTTTTTATGTGAATTTTTTAATGCTTAGAAACCTATATAAAAATTTGGATTGAGTGGGGCAGAATTAGATTTCAGTTTAATTTTATATTTCATAGTGTCTTGGGAATGAATCCTCATTTTCTACTATTTAATATTTAGCCTTTGTTTTTTCTCAAAATCATGAACCATTCGAATACGCTCTTCAATTGCAGGATGAGAGGATAGAGTATCAAGAACAGCTGTAGATAATTTATTAGCTGAAGATTCTTCTTGAGAAGTTGGTGGATTGGACTGATTCTTTTTATCGATACTTTCTTCTTTTGTATCGCTTAAACGTTGTAAGAAATTTGCAAAGTGTGAGACTTCGATATGCTTTCTATCCATCAACTGTAAAGCATATAGATCGGCTTCGGACTCAAATTTCCGTGAGTAATTTGCACCAATCATAGCGGCTGGTAATGAGGTAAATAAGTCTGAATTATCTCCTGTCATTGCAATGTATAATATACTTAGACCTAAACTAGTTAACCCTTGTTGTAAACTATGGCGATAAACCAAATGACCTTGTTCATGGGCTAATACGCCTAAGATTTCCTGATTAGTATGTGCCAATTTGATCAGTTCATCTGTGATAATAATTGTATTATTGGGTAGTGCTACAGCATTTGCCCCTAACTGATCGCCTTTACGAAAGACTAATTTAGCTGGTCTGTTTTCAGCAACAGTATTCAAATACTGTTTAGTAATTTGGTCTTTTTGGGTTTGTGCCAATTGGCTGGGTGCAGTCCAATTGTTTAATACATAATTCTCGGCTTCATCGCCTAGTTTCTTTAAAGTATTCTCAGGTAATTGAAAAGCAAGATAATGAGATGTGGCTGGAACACCCCATTTGACTAGACTGATTGCGAAAGTAATCACAAAAATTACACTAAAAAGAATAAGACCCGGAGAACGTTCAAATTTCCAGATCGAATGTTGAACCTTTTTAGTTGCGTAATTAAACCATTCAGGTAATGCACTATGAAATTCAATTCGTGCATCATCAGATAATTCAATTACTGGGTGTAACTGTCCCAGCGCACCAATCAATTTCATATCAGTATATTGATAATGACGCTGTTGTTCTAATTGCTCACCATACCGAATTAAAACTTCAGATTCAGATTGAGCTGAAATCTGAGCACGGTGTGGTTTAGACACTAGGCCATCATAGAAAGTGATATCTACTGCGTGGGACATAAATTATTAAACTCAGATTATTATAAAGAGATGTCGATATCAAAAATATCACTGATTTCTTCAGCTAAAGCACTTTGCTCTTGTTGAGCTAGATTCATCATTTGATCTGGATCATCTAATAAAATTAAACTCATCGATTCAATCTGGTATTTGTGAATACGAACCGCAGCCCAAGCAGACATTAAACCTATGGTTAAGATTTTTACAATCCAGTTCGATGCTACAATCCATGCAAAACGCCATTGGTTACAGTCTGTTTTAAATTGACTGTTTCCAACTGTAGTATTGTTCCATGTAGTAATAAAAAGACGAGCAGCAATTAATGGATAAATAAATAATCCAATAAATGCATATACCATAACTATTCCGAAAATTATAGCGTTCGGTGAGAACCCAGAAACTGCTCCAGCAATAGCAAAGTAAATAATTGAAAAAATAGCAATTATACCAATTGCAATAAAAAGGGGGATATAAACTGCAGCCATATATGCAGACCATTTCGCGTTTAATTTAAAATTTAATTGTCCAGCATATAAGTTGTTAAGATAATATTTTTTATATAGCCAAATAGCTACAGGAGTAAAGATTCCTAGAGTGAAAATATATACCAATATACTCAAAAGAAAGACTTTATAAGATTCTTTTATCGTTCCACCAAAATAAAAACGTGTGTTGCCGAACTTACTATTTCTTGCAGTAAAACGCAAAGTAGCGCGAATTAGCCAAGGTACTGCTGTATATAATGCAACTAGTCCAACCACAGTTGCAATCATTGAATACTGTGATGAAATTGCAAATACTACGTAAATTCCTAATGCAATTAAACGTCCAATCAAAATCTTGGTTGGAATACCAGTAAAATCAAAGCGGCGTTCAAAAAATTCTGTATTACCATAGAAATAGCGTAAGCGACGAACTTTAGCCCAAGGCGCATATAAGCTTAAAGTAATAATAGTCAAAAGAATATTAACGATCCAGATTCCAAAATATTCTGAGGCATTACCATGAAACTTAAAATGATAAATTCCTGAGTGTGAAATTGGTGGAGTTGTAATATTTTGATCCTCATTTAAATCTTGAGGAAGTGAGGTTAAAGCTTGGTCTTGCATTTTATTCTCTTTATTGAAAATATATGATCATGAATGAAGGTAATAGATAATTAGAAAGCTATTGAGATTATTATATATTTTTTATGAATTGAAATAAATAGAATGAAAAGCGAGCAATAATTTATTAGCACTTTTCTGTTTAATTATTCGAGACAGAAAGCTTATCGCGAGAAGTATAAATAATAGGTTTAAAGGCATTGGTGACTTATTGTGATTGTAAATTTAGTATTAATTCTAATTTGAACTGAAATTTTTCTGCATCATTCATTTCCTGTTGTTCACTTTACTTAGAATTAATACAAGTTATCTTGATAAAATTTATTGTTAGTAAAAACTTAAATAATAAAAAATAATTTATATAAATAGCTTATGTTTTTAATGTGACTTTTATCGCTTCCTCAAATTCGAAAGACCTGTAGAAGGAAAGGCTTATATATGCAAAAAATATAAATTTCACCCGTATTTAGCTAAAAAGGTGATAACAAATCCTGAAAATTTCATATAAATCAAATATGTATGTGATATTTGAAAAATGTTTATGTTTTCAATATGTTGCTGTGAGCATGACTATACATCAGAATTGAACAAGTTATTTGTAGAATATTCACTTGTTGATATATGATGATCCCATATTTAGAGGCTGTTTCAAAACATAATTCTATTGTTTAGCGAGCAAGTTCAAGGAATGAATAGTGCTGAATTCAGGCTTCTAAACCCTATATCTGGAAATTATTTCCGGCCAAATATTGCATTTCGACCCAATGGTTGGGAATGTCTCACTCTTTTGTAGGGTAGGCGTTTCCTATTTTAGGATGTACCTATGAAAAAATTATTTAGTGTATTGTTCAGCGCATCTGTACTAACACTGACTGCATGTAATAAACAACCTGCACAAACTGAAAATACTGCAACAACCAAAGACAAAACTGAGTCTGTTCGAACAATTAAACTGGTTTCAACAGGTTCAGATACGGATGTATGGAAATATGTTGCAACGCTTCCTGAGACTAAAGAAGCGGGTATTAAACTTCAAGTGACCAATTTGACTGACTATGTTGTACTCAATACATCCGTCGCAAATGGTGAGCAAGATGTAAATGCGTTCCAGTCATTTAACTATTTGGCAGCTTACAATGCTTCAAATACAGCGAAAGTAGCAGCTGTTGCGACAACTTACTTGGAACCAATGGGTATTTATGCAAATAAAATTAAAACTGTTGATGAATTCCAACAAGGCGCGACCATTGCAATTCCAAACGATACTGCTAACGAAGCTCGTGCATTAATATTATTACAATCAGCTAAACTGATTAAACTTAAACCAAACTTTGATCCTGTAAAAGGGACTACGAACGACATTGCTGAAAACCCTAAAAATTTACAATTAAAACCAATTCAAATGACTACAGCAGTTCGTGTTAAAAACGATGTAGATGCAATTGTACTTGGTAATACATTGGCACTTGAGGGTGGTCTTAATGTAATGAAAGACGCTATCTTCCGTGAGCCAATTGATCAGTCTACTAAGCTTTATGTCAATTTATTGGGTGTAGCTGAAGCAAACAAAAATGACCCGATCTATACGAAACTTGGTGAACTTTACCACTTACCTAAAGTACAAAAATTCGTGAGTGAAAAATTCGGTGGCACAAAAGTTGAAGTGAACAAGCCTGTTTCTGAATTTGCAGACATCAAATAAGTAATTTTTTAATTAAAATTATTTTGCAAAGCTAAGTCACGGTAATCGTGACTTAGCTTTTTTATTTAGCAGCTTATAATTAAATTAATACTTACTTTAAGTTATTACCTTTATAAAAAATATATTTTTCCGATTTAATATAGTGAGCATTATATTAAATGGGTTCAAGACTATAGAAATCACACATCAATTTTATAACCTAAATCTACATCACAAGCTGCTTGACCGCCACGAATCCCAAAGTTCTCTGCTGTAATTTCTCTCAACATAATTTTAACGTGATCTATGGGGATACCTAATGGTTCTAGATTATTTACGATATTTTTATATAACTTACGCTTAGCATCTAAAGAGCGTCCAGCAAAACCATCAATGCTGATAAGTGTATAAAATTCAGGTTTTTCCTTATTCGGAGGGCATTGAAATCTATGAGGTTCATGTACAATTAATCGTACATTTCGGTCATGGGGAAGTATTTGAAATGCATCTCTTAATGCGGCATGTACACCTTCCATAATTCTTATTTCAACGTCTATATCATATTGTTGCCGAACTTCAATTAAAACACTAGGCATTGTAGTTGTCCTGTTATATGAGTAATCGTAATTTAATTAATGTGTTGCTTACTATAAAATATTTAAAAATAATAATCTTGATTATATTCGTGTCTTCTTATGTGTTTACTCACAGTCGAATTGATTATTTAAAAATTAAAAAACATAACTTGCTCTTACTTAAGTCCTAAACATCTCACCTTACACAGATTATTAAGATTTTTACTATTTTTATAAACCTCAAATTAACAATAACTTGTTAATTATTTATCCTTACTTTTTAATGATCTAATTTAAAACAAATGTCATTTTGTGTGCTTGACTGTGAGAAGGTTGGGAACTATTCTTTGCCTGCTGGCCACATTGCCAGTCGGTTTTGACGAACCGCAATCACACGAGTATCAGAATTATTCCTTCTGAGGGATAGTTTTGTGCAACTCCTCGTCTCCCTCTCGTAGCGGTAGGACGGAAGGGGGACACCTACGGGTGTGCTGGCCTCGTGTGACCAGTTCGTCAACCCCCTTTCGTTCTGCCACCATAATTTTAATGTTTTGGCAGAACTCCCAATAAAAAGGAGTTGGCTTTGCACATCCATTATTTCTTGGCAGCCCTTGCCAAAAGCTATAACGACACCACTTAACAATTTAAAGCAGCTTGATGGCCTTTAGGGTTTTCAGGCTTTAAATCATTACGGCTCAAAAAACTTGCATCAACAATAAAACTTGAGATGTGCCAAGCACAGTCTTTACGGCTTTGCTGTGCCTTTTTTTCTCCCAAAAAGGGCACAGGCTTTTTTCTCTTTTAGAAACAACAAGAATTTTATAACGGTAAAACTATGCGAAACTTAGAAACATCTTCCAAAAAATTACAGGTTATTCAAACTGCCATCCGCCTCTTTACAACCTATGGGTTTCACACAGCAGGTGTAGACCTGATTGCGAAAGAAGCCCAAATCACCAAATCCACGTTTTATAAATATTTTGGCTCAAAAGAACGCTTAATCGAAATGTGCATCGCCTTTCAAAAAAGCCTATTGAGAGAAGACGTGCTTGCCATTATTTATTCAAGCCGTTACTACACTTCAAAAGATAAACTCAAAGAAATTATTGTTTTACATACTAATCTAAACAGCCTATACAACCTTTTACTTAAAGCCATTTTTGAAATAAAACTGCTTCATCCGCAGGCTTACCGTATGGCGGTTGAATATAGAAAATGGCTACGCCATGAAATTTTTGATCTGATTTTTAGCGGAGAAATCCACGAACCAAAATTCGATGCCAACATGGTAGTAAACCTGATCGATGGTTTACTGCTACAAGTTTTAAGCTTAAACAGTTTGAAAGAAAGGGATGTGGTGGTAGAGCAGTTTTTTATACCTGTGGGATAGTAGAAATAAGAAAGAATATGGGTGAAAATCATCTAAATAATGGTTTTCCTCTTTTTCTAAAGTATATTTAAAGTTTTAAGAATAAGCTGAATTTAGGAAAATCTTACTTTTTGGTTGTTTGAGGTGGATATCCTATTATAATATTTAAATACTATTATGCAGTAAATTCGGAATAATAAAGTTGTCTCAATACTTTGTGAAAAGATAGTTTATATTCAACTCAATAAACGGGGAATAAAGTAAAGAAATTATGAATCTAAAAGATATTTGTAATTTTATAATCAGTTGATTTTATGTAACAATATATGGAATCAAAAAAATAAATAATATGGTTGTGATTTTGTTGGCTGAAAAGGAAGTAATATGAGATTTTTTTTAATTTTTTTAATGGTTTTTCTTGGTGGTTGTAGAGCTTTGGGAGTTAATAAGGATTATTATTTTTAACAAGGTTTTAATGCATCAACTGTTGTGAATCTAACTAATTATGTATATATAATTAAAGAGTTACAGAAACATGACGATGTGAGTATTGATATATATATTCCATTATTGCTTATTGCGCAAGATATGAGGAGAATATCAGAAAAAGATTTAACTCTTTATGATAAAAATAATTTGTGTCAAGTTAAATATTTTATAAGTAATAAATATTTAAATGATAAGAGAAAGATTAAAAATGACCTGTTGGAAACTAAAAAATGGCTTGTAAATATAGATTATTGCAATTAAATCTCTATTGTGTTTGTGAGCTAACATGCAAATTTTATTGGATATTTGACTTTTAAACTGCAATAA
>NZ_JBITPU010000032.1:0-7201 GCF_044684115.1 Acinetobacter sp. ABJ_C1_1
ATACGTAGGAATTATAGTTAAAAAAATTGTAAATTACTTATGATTGCTTGAATGAGTAAATTTTGAAATAATTTTTCTAATTTATTGTTTATCTATCATGTTGTTATGGATATTTTGAAGTTTTTAAAAAGTTTTAATACTGTAGGGACATACTTAACAATCATGACTATAGTTTTGCTCATCATGGTTATTCTTTTCTATATTGTTGATCCCAAATATTAAAGAATAACTGACTATAAAAGAATAAAATATATAAATTTTAATTAGATTCCTGTCACAGTTTTTGTTGAAAAGGTTGAAGTATATTGTGTGAAATAAAAAATTATGAAAATATGATTTAGGTTAAAAACAGATAAAACTCTTTATAATTTTCATCTGGAAGTTAAACCTGAAATAAAAAAGTTATTACTTATCATAAAAATACCTGAAATATAATATATGGAGATATACATGAATATTCACAAAGTTTCTGCTATTTTTCTTTCAATGGCAGCGACCCATTTAGCTTACGCAGCACCAAATCTTTTAAATTCTGCAATAGACTCTTCTCAAGCAAAAGGAATTATTAAAAATCAATATATTGTCATCTTGAACAAGGATATTGGACCTGCTAAAGATTTTGCACAGAATATTGCAAAACAACATGGTGGCAGGGTTTTGCAGAGCTACGATAGTGCTCTTAAAGGTTTTGCAATTTATTTACCTGATACGGCAGGAACAGCCTTTATTGAAGCGATGAAAAAGAATCCACAAGTTCTTTCTGTAGAAAATGATACTGTTGTGAATATTGATGCAACGACCCAAAGTAATCCTGATTGGGGACTAGATCGCATCGATCAGAAAGCTTTACCATTAAATTCAGCATATTCTTATTCGCAGACCGGTTCGGGTACAACAGCTTATATTGTTGATACTGGTATATTGTCTACCCATCAAGAATTTTCAGGTCGTGTATTAAATGGATATACAGCAATATCTGATGGTAATGGAACGACCGATTGTAATGGACACGGCACACATGTTGCTGGGACTGTAGGGGGGACGACTTATGGTGTTGCCAAGAGTGTAAGACTAGTTCCAGTCCGGATTTTAGGATGTGATGGGTCTGGTGCTTCAAGTAATGTTATTGCTGGTTTAGATTGGATTTTGAAAAATGGAAGTAAACCAGCCGTTGTAAACATGTCATTAGGCGGGGCAGCAAGTTCTTCTTTAGATAGTGCAGTAGAAAATTTATATAATAATGGTTATGTAATGGTCGTAGCCGCAGGTAACTCGAATACAGATGCTTGTACTTCTTCTCCTGCAAGAACAAGTAATGCAATTACAGTTGCTGCAACGGACAATACTGATACTCGAGCAAGTTATTCTAATTATGGAAGCTGTGTGGATGTTTTTGCGCCGGGAAGTCAAATTAATTCTTCTTGGATTGGAAGTAATACAGCCACTAAAGTATTAAATGGTACCTCAATGGCAACTCCACATGTTGCCGGTGTAGTTGCTGAAATGTTTCAAAGCACACCTACTGCTACGCCTCAAACGATATCGACTAATTTGTTAAATCAAGCAACCAGTAATGTAGTGAAAAATCCGTCTGGTAGCCCAAACCGTTTGCTCTACAAATCGCCTTAATGTCCAATATAAAAAAAGGTCCCAAGCGGGCCTTTTTTAATTTTTTATATATGTCCTCAGTGCTAAACATTTAATTATTATTTCTTCATATCTGCTTTCGGTAGAGATATAAATTCATGTAGTGGCATATCTAAGAAAAAATCAGACGCTTCTGTGTGCTTGCAAGTCAACCAATCATTCCTAAGATGATTTGGTATCACAATAATTGAACGTTTTTCATCGTCTGGTTTATGAAACTGCTTCATGAATGGATGCTGATCTGCGTTTATTGTTAACAATGACATTGACCGAACTTTCTGTTCATTAATGATGGTTTCTTCATAAATTGCTGCAAGTGTAAATGGTTCCCCATCTTGACGGAATATGCCATACCAATGAGCTTTTCCATTGATATATTTCGGTTCATAAATAGCTTCAACAGGTATAAGCCCGAATTGATCATGTGACCAAGCGTGTTTAAAAGAACGTTTGTGTTCAACCGTTTCAGTTCTTGCATTATAGGTTGCGTACTTAAATGAAACTTCTCTGGCATAGGGAGGTAACATTCCAAATTTAACTTTTCGCCATTCCAATTCATTTTGGTGAGATAAGATCATTGGACAGTCATCACTTGGATAAACATCCGATTTGTAATCAAAGGTTGGTTCAAATAAGTTTAATTGATGAGCATGATCTTTCTTAAGAGGTTTAAAATTTGCACACATAACTGAACCTGACTTCCGCTGAAATCCTTAAGCTCTAGCTTGAATCTTTTAGCTGGGTGTTATGTATATTTTTATAGTTTGAATTGTCTGTTTCAGTATTAATTTTACTTTTCAATTACTTTGTTAAAGGTTGCTTTCATATCAATCAGTTTAAAAACTTGATGAACTATTTATAAGATAACTTTTAAAGTATTCATTTGTTTTGGATAGCTACTTTTATGCAACAGAGCCTTTCAGAAATTTGGATTTTAATAAATATGCTATTCATCATAATACAAAACATATAGAGAACTTATACAAATCAAACGTTTTTGATTTGAGTAACTCTTTAAAAAATTTATAAGGTGGAATTATGAATAAACATTTATTAGCCAAGGTCACTCTTTTAGGTGCTGCACAACTATTTATGCTTAACACGGCATTTGCGGACATTCCGCTTACGCCAGCGCAATTTGCTAAAGCAAAAACAGAAAATTTTGATAAAAAAGTTATTCTGTCTAACTTAAATAAACCGCATGCTTTGCTATGGGGGCCAGACAATCAGATTTGGTTAACCGAACGTGCAACCGGTAAAATTTTAAGAGTAAATCCTGAGTCGGGTAGTGCAAAAACAGTTTTTCAGGTTCCTGAAATTGTGAATGATGCGGATGGGCAAAATGGTTTGTTAGGCTTTGCTTTTCATCCTGACTTTAAACATAACCCTTATATCTATATTTCGGGTACTTTTAAAAATCCAAAATCTACAGATAAAGAACTACCTAACCAAACGATTATCCGTAGATATACCTATAACAAAACAACAGATACATTTGAAAAACCTGTTGATTTGATTGCAGGCTTACCATCATCGAAAGACCATCAGTCTGGCCGTCTTGTTATTGGTCCAGATCAAAAAATCTACTATACGATTGGTGACCAAGGCCGAAATCAACTGGCTTATTTGTTTTTACCAAATCAGGCGCAGCATACTCCAACTCAGCAAGAGCTGAACAGCAAAGACTATCATACCTATATGGGCAAGGTATTACGCTTAAATTTGGATGGTAGTATTCCTAAAGATAATCCGAGCTTTAATGGGGTAGTTAGTCATATTTATACTTTAGGGCACCGTAATCCACAAGGTTTAGCATTTGCTCCAAATGGAAAGCTTTTACAATCTGAGCAAGGGCCAAATTCTGATGATGAAATTAACCTCATTTTAAAAGGTGGGAACTATGGTTGGCCAAATGTAGCAGGTTATAAAGATGATAGTGGCTATGCTTATGCCAACTATTCGGCTGCAACCAATAAATCTCAAATTAAAGATTTGGGTCAAAACGGGGTAAAAGTAGCCGAAGGTGTTCCCGTGACTAAAGAGTCTGAATGGACTGGGAAAAACTTTGTAGCACCTTTGAAAACGCTGTATACCGTACAAGATACCTATAACTACAATGATCCAACTTGTGGTGATATGACTTATGTCTGCTGGCCAACGGTTGCACCGTCATCGGCATATGTATATACGGGAGGGAAAAAGGCGATTCCAGGATGGGAAAATACATTATTGGTACCATCTTTAAAACGTGGAGTTATTTTCCGTATTAAGCTAGATCCGACATATAGTGCGACTTTAGATGATGCTGTCCCGATGTTTAAAAGCAATAACCGTTATCGTGACGTGATTGCAAGTCCTGAGGGCAATGTCTTATATGTACTGACTGATACAGCGGGTAATGTGCAAAAAGACGATGGTTCTGTAACGCATACTTTAGAGAATCCTGGTTCTCTCATTAAATTTACCTATAACGGAAAGTAGTTTATGTAAAAAACCCAGCTCTATAGCTGGGTTTTTTTGAACTTTAAATTTATCTATTCGGTTACGACCAATACGGGTACATGGATTTCTCCTAACAGTGCTTGAGTCACACTTCCTAAGAAGAACTTTTTAAAACCTTTTCGTCCATGAGAACCAATTACCAATAAATCAGCTTTTAGCTCAGTTGCTGCTTTGATAATTTCTGTGTGAATTGTTTGACCTTCAACAATCTTTGTTTCAACAGAAATTCCGTGTTGACTAAATTGCTCTTTAGCTTGATCTAAAATGCCCTGAATCGAAGCTCTCGCTTTATTAAAGTAATCTTGCGCAATTTCTGTACTATCAATGATTTCAACTGAAATAAAAGGATCAATAGTAAGCGCATATACTAAAGTGACTTTACTGTTAAACGCTTTAGCAAGATTTGCAGCATGGTTAACCGCAATAAGTGACGTAGGAGAACCATCGACTGGAACTAAAATATGGTGATAACTCATATATTGCTCCTTATTGCCTTGTGACAATATTTATTGTTGAAGAACCTAAGTTTGTTATCGTTATGGTTATATTATCGCCATTTTTATGGTTTTTATTGTGTATTTTTAGTGTGCAAAGTGAGCGACTACTTTTTGTATATATACAGATTAATTCATCGAATAATGGCTTTCTAAATAAGCCTGACCTTGTTTAAGAATAGATATAACTTGATTTGCATCAATAGCTTGTTCGAATAAAAAGCCTTGTCCAATGTTATAACCAAATTTAAGAAGTAGCTCTTCTTGTTCTACTGTTTCAATACCTTCTGCAATTAAACCGAGTGAGAGATTAGGAGCGAGTAAGCCAATTGCTTGGACAATTGCATAAATTGATGGGTCCTGTTGCATCTTTTGTATAAAGCTACAGTCGACTTTTAGACAATCAATTGGGTAGTCTCGTATATGCGTTAGAGAAGAGAAGCCTGTTCCAAAATCATCCAAAGCAATGCGTACGCCATGCTGCTTTAGTTTATTGAGTGCGCGAATAACATATTCAGAGCCACGGTCCCCAAGCATATGCTCGGTAACTTCTATTTCAATTAAATATGTAGGAATTTCAAGTTGATGAATCTTTTTTAATAATCTTTCGGCGTAATTGTCTCTTAAAAATTCAACTGGTGCAGCATTTAGTGATACTGGAAGTGGCTGAAAGCCTAACTTTATCCATTTAGCCATATCATGCAAAACTTGTTGCTGCATAATTTCACCAATTTTACTGGCTAAATCATAGTCTTTAAAAGCTTCAGCAATTTGTGAAGGCAAACCTCTTTGAGCCGAAGTTGTGTGCCAACGAAGTAATGCCTCAAAGCCCACAACAGCATGAGTTTTTAAATCAACTTTAGGTTGATAGTAGGGTTGGATAGTATGGTGACGGATAAGCTGTCGAGCAATGTTAAGTTGAGAGGCGATGGCTTCAGTCAACTGCATCATACTCGGGTTATACATACGTATACCGCCACGACCTCGAGCTTTTAAGTCATGCAATGCCATGTCTGCACAGCTTAATAAGCTTGACTGATCGACCGCATCTTGCGGGTAAATGGCACAGCCAATGCTCATACCGCCGTTGAGTACATTCCCTGCATATGTAATGGGTTGATTGAGTTGTTGAAGCAATACTTCAGCAAGTTCTCGGACATCATTTTCATTTTTTAAATGGCTGACAATAACTGCAAACTCATCGCCACCTAACCGAGCGACAGAACATCGTTCATGGTCTACGCACTGATTAAAACGTTTAGACAAGATTTTTAATAAGTGATCGCCAGCACTATGACCTATGGTGTCATTAATGTGTTTGAAATGATCTAAATCAATTAAAAGTAACCCTACACTTGTTTGGGTTTCTCGTGAGTAGGCTAGGGTACGTTTTAGTTGAAGCTTAAATGAGCGTCGGTTAAATAATCCAGTAAGTTCATCTCTCTCACTAATATCTCTTAATCGGTTTTCAGTAAGATATTGTTGAGTGACATTCCGAGAAACACACAATATTTGAATAATTTCGCCGTTTGTATGTTGAATTGGGGTAAGCATGTTATCCCAATATTCAGGATCTTGATTTGGTAAACAACTCATGCCAGCGAATCGAGCCACTTTACCCTGTAAGGCTTTTTTTAAGGCAACTCTTCCGCGTTTACGAATATGCGGTGGTAAAAGATCTAACCATCGCATACCGAAATTTTTTTCATCGACAGGTACACCTAATGCAAGGCACCCTGATTTATTCATATGAGATACTGTGCCATCTGTATTTAAAACCTTAATACAATCGACACTAATATCGAGCATTTGATTCTGTATATCGATATCTTTACGTAGGCTTTGTTGTTCTTGTATATCTTGATCAATATCTAGAAAACTAATAAACCATTCATTTTCTTGAGAAGGTTCATGATATTTCGATAATTGAATTGAAAGTTTACACCAACGATAGTGATGGCTCTTATGTAAAAGACGGCATTTAAATTCAACTCTTGATTGCAGTCGTATAGCATCTAACCATTTGTTTTTAACTTCTTCTAAATCGGCAGGGTACACGAAATCTAACCATTGCTGAAACAATGGAGGAGAGGTATCGTGCCAGTACTTTGTACACTCCGTATTGCAGTATAAAATTAAGCCTTTTTCATCACTGACCCAAGTCGGTAGAGGAAACTGCTCAACAATAAAGTGCTTTTGGGTAGTGTTCGACATTGAAGTCATAACATGCCTAAAACTGCTGAAGAGTTAAACTATTTATAAACTGTATTGTAATAGTTGTGTCGTCACCACAAAAGCTATAAAAAAATAATATTTGATGTTTTTTTCGCCTTGAATAAATGTTTTTCTAAAATAAAATTGATATTACTCATGTATGCATATGTTATTTATTAACTTTTAATTTTATTAAGAGTGTAAAAAATAGAGTATTAACTTTAAAAAATTATGCTTATTTTTGTAAAAAACTTGTTAAAACAGGTGTTTATAGATCAAAAAAAGAAGAGTTTATAGAGTAATTCATAGCAAATAAAATATTTAAGTGAGCAAGAAATAAAATG
>NZ_JBITPU010000033.1:0-6925 GCF_044684115.1 Acinetobacter sp. ABJ_C1_1
CTATAGAAGTTGATAGGTTAAAAATTATTGATTTTTATTTAGTTTTCCCTTATCTGATTACAGAAATTAAATTACCTCGAGAAATTACAGGGGTAAGGAAAATTTTCAAAACATATAGTACAAAATATAGAAAAGTTACTAATAAATATGTAACGTTTCAAACTATGAAACCGTTACAAGAACAAGCTATAGACTACTTATGTTTAAAGGGATATATAAGCTATTTAAATGAGGAGAGAGTAACCATTACTCCTTTAATTAATTCCTTAGACCTTCCAGTAAGAAGCTATTTTTTTGGTGAAAAATCAGCAACATTTGAAGATAGTTTATTCAATTTTTTCTTAAAATATGAGTTTTATGGAAAAGATGGTCTTAAAGATAGAACTAATTTAATGGAATTTAAGTATGATCGAAAATAATTTTACCCATATCAATATTAATAGACTTGTTATTAAAAACTTTTTTAATAATAGAGCTTGTGATCTTTCATTTAAAAAAGGTTTAAATATTATAACAGGCCATAATAGTTCGGGGAAATCTACAATACTTGATTTTATTGCCTATACACTTGGTGCAGAAGGGATTCACTTCAAACCTGCAGCTTTGAATTGTAAAGATTCATTTTTAGAAATTTCAATATTTGAAAGAAAAGTTACTCTCTGTAGAACAGTTAATTTAAAAGATAAAAATTCACTATCTATTTTCTTTGGTGAAATGGATACAGCACTTGAATCTAATACATCTGATTGGATAGTTTTACCTTTTAATAATTACGAAGAGAAGTTTAGTTTTTCCAAACTACTTTTTGAATTATTAAATTATCCGATTCCAACCACTACTAATTCAATAATTACCATGAATCAATTGATGCGTATTATTTATGCAGATCAAATGTATACTTATCCTATTTTTAAATTCGAAAAGTGGGATAGCTCAGAAAAAAGAGCTGCTGTACGTGACTTTATTTTTGGTTTACATACAGATGAGTTATATGAATTGCAAAATAAATTAAAAGAATTAAAAAAAATTCAAGAAAATAAAAAGAACGAAATCAAATCTGTTAATAGCCTTATGACAAGAGCAAATGAAGTTTATGATATTGATGAGCTTGAAAATATTATTAAAAATAAATCAGTAGAAAAAGAACAGCTATTATTGTCCATTGCAAATTACGACAAAATCTATCAAAACTCTGAGCAGTTAACAACCGACCAACTTGAGCTTCAAAATAACATTAAGTTAGAGTTATTAGCTACGAATAAAGAATACATTAGTCTTAGCAAAAAAATTGATGAATTAAACTTTGATATTTTAGATTCTAAAAATTTTATTAAAGAGTTAGAAAATAGATTAGTTGAAATTAACGAAGCCAAATTGACTCATGAAGAAATAAAGAATTTTGAATTTAAGTTTTGTCCTAGTTGTTACGAACCTGTGACTCAAGAGTCAAATCAAAAATTTGAAATTCCACACTGTCATTTATGCCATAAGCCCCATGCTAATATTGAAAAAGAAATTGAAGCTGGCATAACCCCTTTGATGAAAATGCAAACAGAGATTTTATTTCAAAAAAATGAATCTAATAAACTTTTAAAGCTAAAAATTGAGAAGCTTAAAACTTATGAAACAACTTATAACTCTAGCTTTAAAAAATTAAAAGATTTGCAAAAACAGTATGATGATTTAACTTCAACTTGGCATACTAAATATGAAATTGGTTTAATTGATTTACATAAAAAAGTGTCTGAAATTGAATCCGAAATATTATTTAAGTCAAATTTACTTAATATTGCTTATCAAATTCAAAATTTAAATCAAGAGCTCAACCAAACTAAAAATAAAATTTCCAAAATAGAAATAGAAATATCCGAACTTGAAAGAAAATCTTTTCATAGAAAGAATAAAATTTTAGCTAAAATAAATGAAAAATTAAGAAATCTATTAAAACAAGATTTAGAAAGACAAGAAGAGTTTGTAAATCCAGAAACTGTGGATGTAAATTTTGAGGATAATATTATATTTGTTAATAAAATTGGATATTTTTCACAGAGCTCTTTAGTTCTTTTGAGACATTTATTTCATATAGCTTTATTAAGTGTTTCCAATGAAACTCCAGAAATGCGTTTTCCTCAACTATTATTGCTTGATGGTATCAATGATGGAGGCTTGGAAGCAGATAGAGCCTATAATCTTCAACATATTATTCTTAATGAATCACAAAAATTAACAAAGCCATTTCAAATTATTATGGCTACTTCAGAAATATCCGAAGACTATAATTTACATGAACATATTGTCGCAACATTTACTAAGGAAGATAAGTCTTTAGTATTAGATTAAATATTTAAAACCAGCAATATTAGAATATTTTGAATAACGTGAGGTAAGTAGAAAATAAAACTCTAACCTCATCGAGCTATCCAACTATTGAAGAACAGAACCATCCGTCCTTTAAGGTCATAAATGCACCTCTTGGACTTTTACTCTTTTACTCATTCTGCAGGTACTTATTGTAGCTGCAGAAAATCAGATGTTTTGAGAACTAATTAAATAGTTTTTTATTCCCTAAATAGCCATTTCCCATAGACACCTCAAATATTTTTCGCTAATCCTTTTGCCAAACATTGTTCATGCCAAGTGGTTTGAAAATTCTCAACAGCTTTTGACTTAATGAGAGGATCTTCAAATAACTTTGAAGAATATGCAGATTTGATAAGCTATTGATAAAGTTGTTTGGCTTGTTGCTCTTCAAGATAATCTGCTACACCTCACCTTCTTTATTGACTCAATTTCATATATACTGCGCTTAGTATGAGATGAGCCTTATATAGTTCATTGCTAGATCAATGAATGACTAAGCCCTTAGCTTTCGAGCAAGGGCTTTTTTACGTCCAAAATAAAGTGTTAACAAGATTTCATTTAACCTTTTACACTCAAATAAAAAAAGACCACATCACCCAACAGAATAATGTGGTCTTTTTTAACAGTTAAGTTAATGCGCTGTCTCTGCTGCTTTAGGTTTAAAGACCATTAAACAAACCACAATAAAAGCAAATAAAACAAAAGACGCCGTAAATCTACTTAACTCTAATCCACCATGTGCAATAGGTTTATCGAGGAAATCACCTAAAACCGCCCCGAGTGGTCGAGTAAGAACAAAGGCCAACCAGAATAATAATGTTCTTGAGATTTTAGTATAAAAATAGCAGATTGCTAACACCAATAACAAAGTACCAAAAATTAAAGCAGCGCTCGTATACCCTAACCCTTGAGTATCCGCAGTCCAGTCACCCAATGCTGTCCCTAATGTTTGAGAAAACATAATAGTTAACCAATAGAAGACTTCACTTTTAGCAGACTGAATACTTTTTACCGAAATTGTGCCGCAGCTTAAATACCAGACAAACAGAGACAGGCCTAATAAAATAATTAATATTAAACTCCCCCCTGCATAGCCCACGCCTAAAGTCCGATCCACAAAATCGGCAATTGTAGTTCCTAACGTAGTCGTAGCAATAATGGTCGCCCAATAGAAAAATGAATTATATTGCTTGGCTTTAATTTGCAGACCAACAAAAACTGCAAATATCACTGCGAAAATTGCTGTACTAATTACATATCCCAAATTGAGGGACATAGATAGCGCATCACCAGCAGTCTCCCCTAAGGTTGTAGCTGCAATTTTAATGATCCAGAATAGTAATGTGACTTCTGGAGCTTTACTTAGACTTTTAGATAAACTTTCATGATTCATCATTGTATGTTCTCCAAACATACTTAACGATTAGCCGATATCTAAAAGCCCAAGCCTTAAGCTTAAATTAAGAGTAAAAATAAGCTACAAAGGTTCTCTATAATGCATACCTTTAATTGTTAAATGACAGGGTTAGTCTTTAATCTGTTATAGATATTTTGTTATGTAGAATCTTTTCATCATGATGTCATAAACGTTAAATCCGTTTTGCAATGCTAAGCTTGGAATTTATTTTTATAACATCTAGCTCCATCTATGTTTTCACCTGCAGTACTTTTCTTTTTATTGTATTAACTAAACAAAAAAACCTACTCCATGAGTAGGTTCGATTTACATGTATAGCTCAGCCTATAGAACTTTTCGTTAAACATTTTTCATGCCATGTAGTTTGAAAGTCTTCAACAGCTTTTGTCTTGGTTAAAGGATCTTCAAATAATTTTGAGGAATATGCTGTATCAATGAGTTGTTGATAAAGCTGCTTTGCCTCTGCTTCTTCAAGATGGCTAGCAATCTCTTGTAGTTCAGTCACTGGCACATCATGTTGTCTTGCATCCATAACTCCTTTTGCCGCATTTTCCACAAGTTGACAATAATGCATTTGCATAGTTTCAGATGCTGCATAGCATGGAAGAGTAATAGCGCTCATAAAGAGGAATATAAATTTCATAGTCTCACCTTAATTTCACGCGCAAGGGTAACAAGCTCTCCTTTAAAAATTAAGTTGCAAAAGGTTAATTTTGGTCTCTACCAAGCTACAGTCCAAGTACTTTAAACGTTCGCTCATCGAGTTCCCTCAACTCATCCAGAGTGTAAAGCCGCCCCTTTGGATCAAAGAATTTATCAAAATCAAATTGCCCTTCTTTATATAATTTATAGCGTTTAGGACCTAACCATTCTTTTTGAAAAAAATTATCGGTCAATTTGAAAAACTCTTTGAAGGAAATATTTGCATCTATTTGGCCCATTAATTGAGCCCGCTCATCTTTAGGAATGTCTCGCACTCTCCTTTCATCCATAATAAAAGACCGATTGCCAATAAGCCTGCCGTCCTTACTTACCGGTACCAGAATACTCCGGCAATTGGGATGCAAAGGTGGAACTCTTTTCGCTGGGTCATTCAATTTCCAAATTGAACCATCAATGGCGGCACAAATTTTAGATGTCCGTCCATCTAGAACACTCACAAATCTGACATATTCAAAATTAAATTTTTTAAAGTTATATAAATAAACCTGATTTGAAATATGGCTCCGTAGGGTTCTGACAATACGTTCAATATCAATTTTGGTACTGTTGAGCAATCCATCTTCATACTTAAGACGTTTCGTACCAGTAATACGCTTAATAATTTGCTGAGGTGTCATGCCTGTATTCATTCCATCTCGAATAACATATTCAATTCTTTGACGGGCATTCTCACTAATTTGAGTCAAAGACTCATCAACTAAGGCACCACCAGCTAGTGGAATTCGTTTTATTAATTTATAGAGGTACTCTCCTTCTAAATCTTTAATGACTTTACCAAATAGCTTAGCCATATAATTTGATTCATAAACAGCCAAACTCGTTGCCGAATGAGCAAACATTTCTGGTAGCACATCGCTCACTGAATTAAACCAATCAGAAATAACAAGTTGGATATTTTTAAGGTGACGAGTTGTGTATTCGCCACCCGCAAGAGCTGCCCTTTCAGTCTGGTTAAGCTGTTTTATTAAATCAGCCAAACGATCAAGCATAACGAGTGTTTCATCGTTAAAAAATCTAAAAAGCTCATTTACCGATCTTGAGGATGCCCGATAAAGATAGGCTTGATGCTGTGTAAAGACATCAAAAAGCGATTTTTCCGTAATATTCTTCATGAAAGTTACCTCTAAAAGGTGCACTTTTTTGTTCTTTTTATATCGCTAATCTATAGAAACTTATTTAAGGCTTTAGGGAACTAAAAATTTATAGCGCTAATTAAACTGATAGTTTTGTTTTATAAATTTCTTCTGCACGCTAATATTTCCAATAAAATTAGCTAGCCATAAAATAAATTCATCTCGATACTCAAAGCATGGAAGCAGACTTAAGTCAACTTTTATCTCTCTTTCAGAAAGAGGCTTACTTAAACATTCTTCGAAATCAATTTTGCTATATTTTAACTTTAAATTGATTTGCTCAGCTTCTTTTCTAATTTCCGCCATAACCCTATTGAGATTTGTCACAGGGTTATCCGTAATCTGGTACTTTTCATAAATATTTGCGTAAACATTTTCAGCAATATCTAAATATTTAATGAGTTCAGCATTCTCATTCATCTCGTCATCTTCCTATTTTTTTGAAAATTATGTACGAGTAAATGTTTCTATACGTAATTTAAGCGTATTTTTATGTGAAAAATATTTTAATAAAAATAACAATATAATCTTTAACTTACTATTTTTTAAATCATTATTATTTCTTTATAGAACATTTCCATATTTTCTGACATTTTTAATCTATATAATCAAGATTTCTAAAGCAAAAAAACCGCCCCAGAAGGCGGTAGCTGAATTTTATCAGCGAGATATAGAAGTATGGTGGATGAATACTTCTATATTTTATGAGGATATTTTATTGTTCTTAATATAGTCCTCAGATTTAAAGTAATTAATGATCATCTCTGCATTTTCTTCTTTAGCTGGTTCAGCAGCAACAGGAATCTCGGCTTTATCAATTCTAAAGCCTTTCGGAATATAGTTTGAAATTGGAGGCAACTTTTCTTTACCTCCAATTGTCATTCGCTCAATGAAACCAGCAAGCCATAAAATAAACTCACCTTCATTTTGAAACTTTGGCATCAGACTTAAATCAATATGAACTGACTTTTCTTTATTAAATTGATTTAAGCATTCTTCAAAATTTATAAAATTGTACTTCAGTTTGAACTCAGTACCTTTAATTGCTTTACGAATTAAGCTAATTAAACAGTTTAAATTTTGAATGGTGTCTTCTGTAAATAAATTATCTTTTTTAATTTCCTTGTATACTTTATCTGCTATAGCTAAATACTTTGGCATTTCTTCCTCCTCAATATTCTTATAAACAATTGAAAATAAAAAAATTCATAGTTTGATTATGAAGAATTAATTGTAATGGAGTGAAAACAAATTTGATTTCAATGTAAAAACTATCTGGATTATGTAAAAT
>NZ_JBITPU010000034.1:0-5546 GCF_044684115.1 Acinetobacter sp. ABJ_C1_1
AACACCCCAATCTCTTTCGAGACCGGGGTGTTTAGAATAATGAGCTGGCGATGACTTACTCTCACATGGGTAACCCCACACTACCATCAGCGCTAAGAGGTTTCACTTCTGAGTTCGGGAAGGGATCAGGTGGTTCACTCTTGCTATGGTCGCCAGCACAACTGTTTATGGATACTTGCTTTGGTCTTATTGACTGCCGAAGCGTTTTCCAAATCTTTACAGATTGGGCTGATTGAATCTGATTTGTTCATTTTATCTAGTGGAATAACTAAATCAAGTTTCTTTGTCGATTTATGAATCGATTGATGCTTTATATACAACTGCTTGGGTGTTGTATAGTCAAGCCTCACGAGCAATTAGTATTGGTCAGCTTCACATATCACTATGCTTCCACATCCAACCTATCAACGTCCTAGTCTCGAACGGCTCTTTAGAGGACATAAAGTCCTAGGGAAATCTTATCTTGAGGTAGGCTTCCCGCTTAGATGCTTTCAGCGGTTATCCCTTCCGAACATAGCTACCCGGCGATGCGACTGGCGTCACAACCGGTACACCAGAGGTTCGTCCACTCTGGTCCTCTCGTACTAGGAGCAGATCCTCTCAAATTTCCAGCGCCCACGGTAGATAGGGACCGAACTGTCTCACGACGTTCTAAACCCAGCTCGCGTACCTCTTTAAATGGCGAACAGCCATACCCTTGGGACCTGCTTCAGCCCCAGGATGAGATGAGCCGACATCGAGGTGCCAAACACCGCCGTCGATATGAACTCTTGGGCGGTATCAGCCTGTTATCCCCAGAGTACCTTTTATCCGTTGAGCGATGGCCCTTCCATACAGAACCACCGGATCACTAAGACCTACTTTCGTACCTGCTCGACTTGTGGGTCTCGCAGTTAAGCGCGCTTTTGCCTTTATACTCTACGCGTGATTTCCGACCACGCTGAGCGCACCTTCGTACTCCTCCGTTACTCTTTAGGAGGAGACCGCCCCAGTCAAACTACCCACCAGACACGGTCCTCGTCCCGGATAACGGGACAGAGTTAGAACCTCAACATTACCAGGGTGGTATTTCAAGGACGGCTCCATTGGAACTAGCGTTCCAACTTCAAAGCCTCCCACCTATCCTACACAAGTAAGGTCAAAGTTCAGTGTCAAGCTGCAGTAAAGGTTCACGGGGTCTTTCCGTCTAGCCGCGGGTACACTGCATCTTCACAGCGATTTCGATTTCACTGAGCCTCTGCTGGAGACAGCGCCGCCATCATTATGCCATTCGTGCAGGTCGGAACTTACCCGACAAGGAATTTCGCTACCTTAGGACCGTTATAGTTACGGCCGCCGTTTACTGGGGCTTCGATCAAGAGCTTCGCTTACGCTAACCCCATCAATTAACCTTCCAGCACCGGGCAGGCATCACACCCTATACGTCCACTTTCGTGTTTGCAGAGTGCTATGTTTTTAATAAACAGTTGCAGCGGCCTGGTTTCTGCGGCTGTCATCAGCTCAGGAAGCAAGTTCCATCACCAACAACAGCGTACCTTCTCCCGAAGTTACGGTACCATTTTGCCTAGTTCCTTCAGCAGAGTTCTCTCAAGCGCCTTGGTCTACTCGACCTGACCACCTGTGTCGGTTTCGGGTACGATTCCTGTGTAACTGAAGCTTAGAGACTTTTCCTGGAAGCATGGTATCAGCCACTTCACTGTACAAGTACAGCTTGCTATCGGATCTCAGTATAGAGTACCCCGGATTTGCCTAAGATACATACCTACATCCTTCCACCTGGACAACCAACGCCAGGCTGACTTAACCTTCTCCGTCCTCTCATCGCATTACACAGAAGTATTGGAATATTAACCAATTTCCCATCGACTACGCCTTTCGGCCTCGCCTTAGGGGTCGACTCACCCAGCCCCGATTAACGTTGGACTGGAACCCTTGGTCTTTCGGCGAACGGGTTTTTCACCCGTTTTGTCGTTACTCACGTCAGCATTCGCACTTCTGATACCTCCAGCATACTTCTCAATACACCTTCATCGGCTTACAGAACGCTCCCCTACCACTTGACTAATGTCAAATCCGCAGCTTCGGCACATAGTTTTAGCCCCGTTACATCTTCCGCGCAGGCCGACTCGACTAGTGAGCTATTACGCTTTCTTTAAAGGGTGGCTGCTTCTAAGCCAACCTCCTAGCTGTCTATGCCTTCCCACATCGTTTCCCACTTAACTATGATTTTGGGGCCTTAGCTGGCGGTCTGGATTGTTTTCCTCTTGACTACGGACGTTAGCACCCGCAGTCTGTCTCCCGGATAGTACTCATAGGTATTCGGAGTTTGCATCGGTTTGGTAAGTCGGGATGACCCCCTAGCCGAAACAGTGCTCTACCCCCTATGGTATTCGTCCGAGGCGCTACCTAAATAGCTTTCGGGGAGAACCAGCTATCACCAGGCTTGATTAGCCTTTCACCCCTATCCACAAGTCATCCCCTGGCTTTTCAACGACAGTGGGTTCGGTCCTCCAGTTAGTGTTACCCAACCTTCAACCTGCTCATGGATAGATCGCCTGGTTTCGGGTCTATACCCAGCAACTAAACGCCCTATTAAGACTCGATTTCTCTACGGCTCCCCTATACGGTTAACCTCGCTACTGAATATAAGTCGCTGACCCATTATACAAAAGGTACGCAGTCACACCACGAAGGTGCTCCCACTGCTTGTATGCATGCGGTTTCAGGATCTATTTCACTCCCCTCACAGGGGTTCTTTTCGCCTTTCCCTCACGGTACTGGTTCACTATCGGTCAGTCAGGAGTATTTAGCCTTGGAGGATGGTCCCCCCATATTCAGACAAGGTTTCACGTGCCTCGCCCTACTCGTCATCATTATGTGTGCCCTTTCGTGTACGGGAATATCACCCTCTACGTTCGCACTTCCCAGAGCGTTCCACTAAAACACACATAACTTAATGGGCTGATCCCCGTTCGCTCGCCGCTACTGAGGGAATCTCAATTGATTTCTTTTCCTAAGGGTACTGAGATGTTTCACTTCCCCTCGTTCGCCTTGCAACACTATGTATTCATGTTGCAATACCTACCTTAAAGTAGGTGGGTTCCCCCATTCAGACATCTCCGGATCACAGGATATTTGCCGCCTCCCCGGAGCTTTTCGCAGGCTATCACGTCTTTCATCGCCTCTGACTGCCAAGGCATCCACCACATGCACTTAATTACTTGACTATACAACCCCAAACAGTCGATGTTACCTACAAGTTAGTAACTTCAACATTTCAGTTTAGAGTACTGTGTACTTAAACACTGTACAGCTTCAATCTAAATTCATATACCAAAACGCTTGATTCAGTTAATTTGCTAGTTCTCAATTCATCTAGATTAATTGCTTAATCTAAACTCTTGAGTGAACAATTTATTTCAGACTCAATTTTGCCAATCTGTTAATGAATAAACACGCCTTCGTCAGGTCATGCTTAATACCGTGATACTTAAATCACAGAAGTTAATAAACCAAGATCTAAATCTCTATTTACTAATTTCTGTAATCCGAACTTATCTTAAGTTCTGGTGGAGACTAGGAGAGTCGAACTCCTGACCTCCTGCGTGCAAAGCAGGCGCTCTACCAACTAAGCTAAGTCCCCAGCTTACATCATCAGTCATGTATCTTTTATCTATAACTTCAACCAGTCAAAGTCATGGTGGGTCTGACAAGACTTGAACTTGTGACCCCACGCTTATCAAGCGTGTGCTCTAACCAACTGAGCTACAGACCCTCAGATACATCTATGAAGAACAACTTGTTGTGGATTCTTACCAATCGTCAATCTTTCGTTAAGGAGGTGATCCAGCCGCAGGTTCCCCTACGGCTACCTTGTTACGACTTCACCCCAGTCATCGGCCACACCGTGGTAACCGCCCTCTTTGCAGTTAGGCTAGCTACTTCTGGTGCAACAAACTCCCATGGTGTGACGGGCGGTGTGTACAAGGCCCGGGAACGTATTCACCGCGGCATTCTGATCCGCGATTACTAGCGATTCCGACTTCATGGAGTCGAGTTGCAGACTCCAATCCGGACTACGATCGGCTTTTTGAGATTAGCATCACATCGCTGTGTAGCAACCCTTTGTACCGACCATTGTAGCACGTGTGTAGCCCTGGCCGTAAGGGCCATGATGACTTGACGTCGTCCCCGCCTTCCTCCAGTTTGTCACTGGCAGTATCCTTAAAGTTCCCGACATTACTCGCTGGCAAATAAGGAAAAGGGTTGCGCTCGTTGCGGGACTTAACCCAACATCTCACGACACGAGCTGACGACAGCCATGCAGCACCTGTATGTAAGTTCCCGAAGGCACCAATCCATCTCTGGAAAGTTCTTACTATGTCAAGGCCAGGTAAGGTTCTTCGCGTTGCATCGAATTAAACCACATGCTCCACCGCTTGTGCGGGCCCCCGTCAATTCATTTGAGTTTTAGTCTTGCGACCGTACTCCCCAGGCGGTCTACTTATCGCGTTAGCTGCGCCACTAAAGCCTCAAAGGCCCCAACGGCTAGTAGACATCGTTTACGGCATGGACTACCAGGGTATCTAATCCTGTTTGCTCCCCATGCTTTCGCACCTCAGCGTCAGTGTTAGGCCAGATGGCTGCCTTCGCCATCGGTATTCCTCCAGATCTCTACGCATTTCACCGCTACACCTGGAATTCTACCATCCTCTCCCACACTCTAGCTAACCAGTATCGAATGCAATTCCCAAGTTAAGCTCGGGGATTTCACATTTGACTTAATTAGCCGCCTACGCGCGCTTTACGCCCAGTAAATCCGATTAACGCTTGCACCCTCTGTATTACCGCGGCTGCTGGCACAGAGTTAGCCGGTGCTTATTCTGCGAGTAACGTCCACTATCTCTAGGTATTAACTAAAGTAGCCTCCTCCTCGCTTAAAGTGCTTTACAACCATAAGGCCTTCTTCACACACGCGGCATGGCTGGATCAGGCTTGCGCCCATTGTCCAATATTCCCCACTGCTGCCTCCCGTAGGAGTCTGGGCCGTGTCTCAGTCCCAGTGTGGCGGATCATCCTCTCAGACCCGCTACAGATCGTCGCCTTGGTAGGCCTTTACCCCACCAACTAGCTAATCCGACTTAGGCTCATCTATTAGCGCAAGGTCCGAAGATCCCCTGCTTTCTCCCGTAGGACGTATGCGGTATTAGCATCCCTTTCGAGATGTTGTCCCCCACTAATAGGCAGATTCCTAAGCATTACTCACCCGTCCGCCGCTAGGTCCGGTAGCAAGCTACCTTTCCCCGCTCGACTTGCATGTGTTAAGCCTGCCGCCAGCGTTCAATCTGAGCCATGATCAAACTCTTCAGTTAAAATCATTTTGCACCTTATTTAAAGACAAGGTGCCAATTCTGGCTCATCAATTACTGACTTAAATTTCGCTCAAATAAACTTCGAGTAATTTAAACCAATCAATCAATGAAAATTATTTCGATTAATCAATCAGTAAAAATCCACACAAGTTGTTCTTCAATTCTCTTAATGAT
>NZ_JBITPU010000035.1:0-3247 GCF_044684115.1 Acinetobacter sp. ABJ_C1_1
TAAACAGACCTATAAAAATCAAGCTCTAAAAATTGAAGAAATTTCAAAGTATCTCAGTTATTTTTTTAGTAATAAAGTTCCATGCACCCCCCAAAAACTAGAAAATTCAATCTTAAAAGTAATGAAAGAAAATCCAAATCTGAGAAAAATATCTGCGAGTACTTTAGCAAGATATATTAAAAAGTATCGAGATGATGCTAATTCATTCAATTGTTTTTATAAAGAAATAGGAGGAAATAAAAGTTTAAGATTCCCAATTCAAGTTGAAAACATTATTAATGAAGTCATTCTAGAATTCATAAAAGAGAGGGAAAATTTTAGTCCAAATGATGCTTATTTAACTATCAAAAATCGAATATTATCCATCAATCTAAACACCAATATACCATCAAAACGGACCATATATAGACGTTTTGAAAGACTCGACCCATATCTTTCGGTTAGAAATAAAAAAGGTAAAAGAGAGGCAAATAAGATTTTTAAAGCTTCAGGTCAAAGCTTAAATTCCCCAGGTTTACTTGCGATAGTTCAAATTGATACGCATGAAATTGATTGTATCATTGTTGATAAAAGTGGAAATGTAATTGGTAGACCACAACTTTGTATCATCATAGATATTTATACTAGAGCAGTTGTTGGGTGGCATTTATGTATGCTACCACCATCTGCAACAAAAACATTATTAGCACTTAAAAACATGTTGATGAGACCACATCACGATCAGATGGGAGGTTTACCTTCAATAATAATTCCTGATAATGGTTGTGAATTTAATAATAATGCTTTAGCTAATTTTTGTAATAATTTTAATATCACAAAATCAGAATCGCAACCCTACTCACCAAATCATAAAGCGCATATTGAAAGCTTTTTTAAAACATTAAATGAAAATATTATCCATAAACTTAAAGGTACCACATATTCATCACCACTACATCGAGGGGATTATGACTCTACCGAGAATGCATGTTATACGTTAGAAGTATTAAGAGACTTACTAAATGAATGGATTGAGAATATTTATCATAAAAGAGTTCACTCTGTTACAAATCAGCGACCAGAAAAAATGTGGATAGAAGCTTCAAAAATATTCCCAGTTTTAACAATACCTGAATTAGAAATTGAAAGAAAATGTCGAACCGTTTTTCGATATAGAATCAACAAAGGTCAAATAAACTTGAAAGGTCTAAGATATAAATCTCAAGCCCTTGCAACATTAAATTATCGTTTTAAAGAGAAAGTTACTATCTATGTCGATCAACTGGATTTAAGTAGCATTTACATACAAGATCCTTTTAATAACAATAATCTAATTCAGGCCGACTCCATTTATCCTGACGCAACTAAAGGCTTGACTTTAGCTGAATGGCTTGAAGCAAAGGAAATATTACGAGAAAAGTATAGTAGCGATCCTCAAGAAATTGAAAATGAGGAAGTATTATATTTGGCTCGCTTAAACTTCTTACAAAAGATACAAACTCTTAATAAGAAAAATAAACGTTTTAGACAGGTTAAAAATGACCTAACAAGGATGATTGCAGATCAAGAAAATCGTCTAAATATGATCCCAGTAATTATTGAAAAGGATCAGAATTTTTCATCCACAAATCATGTAGAAATGATTTCACAGCTTGCTTATAACGATTTAGAAACTGATCCAACCGATTTTTTTTATGAAGAGATTAATTTAGATGAATAATAACCTACATATTGAAACACTTTCTATATTAAAAAATTTTATTTGTCATCATTCTGATTTTTCAAATGCTCTAAATGCGATTGAAGAATGTATGCAGATGAGTCAGATGAATAGTCAACCAATTGGCTGTTTACTGCTAGGCGATGGTGGGGTTGGTAAATCAACAATATGTAAACTTATTAAAAGTAGGTATAAATTTTATAAATCTTATGAGAACAACATGGAAAAATTAATTGTTCCCGCTTTTTACTTTCCTGTACCAGCCCCTATCACTATTAAAAGTTTAGCAATCCGAATGCTTGAAGAGTTAGGCTGTACAGATCATAAAGGTACAAGTGAACAGCTAAATTATCGATTACGCATTCTATTAAAAGAATGTAAAACGCAGCTGATAATGCTTGATGAATTTCATCATATTTACAGTTCATGTGCTCAAAAAAATAAAACTTCTGAAAATGTTGCAAACTGGATTAAGACCCTGGCAGATGAAACGAAAATATGTATATGTTTAGTCGGCTTACCAAATATTCAAGAAAATTTATTTATTGATAGTCAATTAGCCCGTAGATTTTCTCGCGTTCTAAAACTTAATCCCCTAACACTGGATACTCACTCTAAGGAAGGAACACTTAAGCCTTTTCTTCGGCAGACAGCCAAATACATGTCTAAAAACTTTAATATTTCATTTGATCCAGAAATTTCCTCAAATGATCTCTTAAAACGCATATTTTTGGCGACAAGTGGTTATCAAGCATATGTCATGCAGCTTATACATCAGAGTTGCCTAAATACCTTACAGAATAGTCGATCAGTCGTTATATTGAGTGATTTTCATGAAGCTTATGCCTTGAAAAGTATTTTATATAAACCTATGACGAAAAAAGATATTTTTAAAATCCACTCTACACAAATTACTGAAATTCTTATTTAAATCATGAAAAAATTAACGCTTTCTCATACCCCAATTCCATTTCCAGATGAATTCATAGCAAGCTTCTTATTAAGAGCCTCATATCCAAATGGTTACCAATCCCCCCAAAAAATGCTAAATAGTGCTGGTATTTCAGTTTATAAATTATCATATAATTCAATATTTACTGATGAAGTTAAAGTAAAAAAAATTATAGAAAACTTAAACTTTTCTGATGACTTATTGAAACTCGTTATAAGAAAAACTCCTCCACCACTTCAATATTTTATCTGGGATAACGATAAAAAAATTCAAACCCAATTGTTATCATTTAGTTTAAATAAATTCTGTTCAATTTGCTTAGAAAATAATGGGTACTGGAGAAAAAACTGGTTATTAAATCCTCTTACAATCTGTCCTGAACACAAAATTAATTTAACTGTTAATTGTCCAGAGTGTTATAACATTTTACCAATAAATCGTAGGTCATTATTCGAATGCCCTACTTGTAAGTTTGATTTAAGGAAAAGTCCTATAAAATCAATTAAACAAGATGATAACGAAACCAATCTTTGGTTCTTAAAGAATTTGGCAATAGATGATAAAGACTTTATAGAGGTTTTTTTTGATATATGGAC
>NZ_JBITPU010000036.1:0-2561 GCF_044684115.1 Acinetobacter sp. ABJ_C1_1
TTGCCATTATTGGTTGCCGGATAGTTCACACCATCTACAGTCACCACAACAGTCGCAGTCGGATCATTCACTGTACCGCTTAACGCAGGTGTACTGTCATTCGTCAACACATCATCTAGCGCAACCACAGGTGCCGTAATGTCTGCAGAGACTGTACCTGAACCTGGCAATGAGGTATTGCCTGCAGGGTCGGTTGCTGTCGCAGTTACTGTTTGACCATCAGTCAAGTCACCTGGGTTTGGCACTGTCCATTTACCATCAGGACCTGCAACTACAGTTGCTGTCGTACCATCAGGGAAAGTTACTTTAACTGTTGAACCTGGTTCTGCTGTACCTGTCACTGGATCAGTGGCATTGATTGGATCAAGAACCGGTGCATTTGGTGCTGTGGTATCGATAGTCACCACTGCACCTGTTGTACCCACATTACCTGCAGGGTCGGTCGCTGTCACAGTTACTGTATGTGGACCATCGGTCAACACTGGAAGCGTATTGTCTGCAAGCGTCCAGGTGCCATTGCCATTATTGGTTGCCGGATAGTTCACACCATCTACACTCACAACCACTTTCGCAGTCGGATCATTCACTGTACCGCTTAACGCAGGTGTACTGTCGTTGGTTAATGTCGTGGTGACAGTCACAGTTGGTGCAACTGCATCTACTGTACCAGTTGAAGGAGTTGATGGGTTACCAGCAGGGTCGGTTGCAATAGCTGTAACTTTATCACCATCTTTAAGATCACCTGGGTTCGGCACAGTCCATTTACCATCAGGGCCTGCAACTACAGTTGCTGTCGTACCATCAGGGAAAGTTACTTTAACTGTTGAACCTGGTTCTGCTGTACCAGTTACAGGATTGGTCGCATTGATTGGATCAATTACCGGTGCATTTGGTGCTGCGGTATCGACAGTCACAACTGCATTTGTTGTACCTACATTACCCGCAGGATCAGTTGCAGTCACAGTCACGGTGTGTGGACCATCGGTCAACGCTGGAAGCGTATTGTCTGCAAGTGTCCAGGTGCCGTTGCCATTATTGGTTGCCGGATAGTTCACACCATCTACAGTCACAACCACTTTTGCAGTCGGATCATTCACTGTACCGCTTAATGCAGGTGTACTGTCATTGGTTAATGTCGTGGTGACAGTCACAGATGGTGCAACTGTATCTACTGTACCAGTTGAAGGAGTTGATGGGTTACCAGCAGGGTCGGTTGCAATAGCTGTAACTTTATCACCATCTTTAAGATCACCTGGGTTCGGCACAGTCCATTTACCATCAGGGCCCGCAACTACAGTTGCTGTCGTACCATCTGGGAAAGTCACTTTAACAGTTGAACCTGGTTCTGCTGTACCTGTGACTGGATTGGTCGCATTGATTGGATCAATTATCGGTGCAGTTGGGGCTGTCGTATCTACTGTATAAGATTTTGACTCATTAATATTGCTGCTGTTACCTGCTGCATCAGTAAAAGTAACTTTTGCATCAATTGTTTTATCGCTATCTGCAATTAAACCACTGCCTGGTACAACTACACTCCACGTACCTGCTGCTTTGTCTACATTTGCAGTGTAAGTTACACCATTAACAACTACGGTAACGACAGTATTTGCAGCATCTGTCGGAATATTTTTTAAACTACCCGTAACAGTAACATTACCCGCAGCTTCCGTTGAATTAATAATATTATCTGAAGTTACAGGATCAACAGAGAAAGTAACGCCATTTGTATTTGGCGGCGTAGTATCTGCAGGAGAAGAGTCATTACTGCTACCACTATTTGATGCAGCAGCAATGATACCACCTGCAACAAGAGGTACTGCTGCCCACAACCATGGGTTCACACCTGCATCGTGATAAAGTAATGGCTGAATTGAAGAAATAGGTTGGTAAATAACATCAGACACTAATGCCTGCGGTGCTTCTGCTGGTAGAGCTGCTGGTAAATCTTCACCTAAAAGCGCTTGCGGCTCTACATCGCTGTCAGCATCCGCATCTGCATCGCTGTCAGCATCCGCATCATTTTCGGCATCTTTAAATTTTGCCCAAATGAGTTGGCCATTTTGGTCTTGAAAAACAAGACTATTATCGGCTGGCTCAGCTGTTCCACTAAAGAAGCCTTCAATAACAATAGTTTCACCATTTTTTAGGCGAATTACTGCATTGGTACCCTCCCTATTTACTACCAATACATCACTGGCAGCCACTTTTACCAACACAACTGATGCTTCTGAAAGTTTTGCAGAAGTTCCCTCTGTTGTTACCAAGGTTTTGTGACTGTCCTTGGCAATAATTTGTATCTCAGGCATATGTTCATTCCTTTTATATTATTGATTTAAATGATTTTTGTATAATTCTTTTTACTTAATGTTTTCGAGTTTTTGACCTACAACTTAAAAACATTAAGTAATGTGATCATTTTTACATTACCCACTTTAAAATAAAAAAAATAAATACTAAAGTCCTTAAAGAAAAAAATTTAATTAATACAAATTTTATATAAATAAAATTTTGTCTTTTATTTTTCATAATTCCTATAAAACAAGAACTAACTATATTAT
>NZ_JBITPU010000037.1:0-2093 GCF_044684115.1 Acinetobacter sp. ABJ_C1_1
ATTTATAGAATAATAATTATAAATTCATAATGATTTATTTTTTTAAATATAATGAATTTATTGTATTTTATTTGAGTGAAAATAATCCTATTTAATATGCTTTTAAATAGGATTATACTAGACTTGTTCTATAAAATTTAATATATTTGCATTAAGTAGATAATTGTGTTAATCCTTTCAGTATTAAATGAATGGCTTCATCAATAAATGGAGTAAACATTAGCTTTTGATAATCCTCTGTTGTAAGTCCTACGTTATGAGCTAGGCTTTCTATAGATGTAGATTTAATAAAATTTTCTATTTCATTGTAGTCAGCTCCAAAACCCTTACTTGTTGCAAGACTTTGTAAGTCTGCATACCCAATATTATTTTGAATTTGCCATCTTTCAGTTAATTCTGGTTCTAGCTCTTTATTAAATATTGAAGTTACTATTTTACTTGTAATTCCTCCAAAACCACCTAGTATATACATAGGTTTTTGTTTCTTTAAGGAAATTATAAATTCTTCTAATACACCAGGCATTTTTCCTTTATAACCTGAAGATTTTCCAGCAGCAATTATTCTAAAATCACATTTTGATATAGATTGCTCACGCATTTCTGTCAGGCTGCGAGACCATATATATAGGTTTTCTCGACAATTGGGCTCTAGGAAGTTTTCTTGATTTATGTGTATATCTATTGGTGGACTATATTCTTCAGTGTACAAAATACCATGGTATTTTATTTTGAAAATCTTTAACTTTGGTTCTAAATAAATTGGCCAGGCTAAATGATTTTCGACTTTGATCGAATTATCCATTGTCCTATTTTGAATAATTAAAGCCTCATCAAGAATAAATTGAGTGAATCCATCCTCACGAAGATCACCTCCATATATTAATGTATGCTTTCTAGCTAATAAATGTCCAGCTAGAACTTGCGATAATCTTTTTAATTCATCAATGTGCTGATTATGTGTTTCAAACTGATCTTCCTTATAATCTGAAATTGAAATACCTATTATTTTTGATATTTGTTTCTTTGTAAAAATTGACCATAAAGGTGTAACAGCTTGGATTTTATTTGCTGTACCTTGTGGTGTCTTATTCTCAAAATGATTAATCCAGCTAATTTCTTCTGGATAAACAGGCGGTTCAGGATAACAAATATGAAGAGTTTCAAGTTTTTGAGTTTCACTTCTACCTTTTAATAAAGTGATTATTTGATTAACCTCTGGTGGTCTAGCAAAAACTTCTGAATCTTTAGGAATCCATCCTTGTTCCTTATAATAGTTTAAAAGAATTTTTGAATAGTTAAATCTTATAGTTTCTAATAACGTTGCAATTAAAATTCTTAAAATTTCTTTATTTCTTATACTAGTATCATGTGAAACATGAATATTAGGAATATTTACTGCTGCTGGAAAAATTCGGTCTTCATAGTGTTCTAATGTGTTAACAAAAACAATAGGTCTTCTTTCTTCCTTGGCCATAAGTATTTCTCGCTGACACCAATAACGGGAGGAGTACTTATCACTACCTATTGCAATTACAGTAGATTCCTTAAGATGGGTTTCTATTTCTTGATCAAAGTTAAAACAAGGAGAAATATCTGTAGTATCAAAAAATCTCTGTATAGATGTATTATCAATAAAATTTTTAATTTCTATAGCTAAACCAACACCTTGTTCATCAGCTTTAGCGTGGCTGAGAAATATCTTTAATGAAGCATCTATACCTTTTACAACTGTTTTACTTTCATTAAGGCCTAAACGATAGATTTCATGCGATAACATTAAAATAAAGTATTCTTGATAATCATTTAAAGGCCAAGTGAAGGCACGTACGAAATTTTTATTTTTTAAAATACCTTTATTAGCATGATTTAATGCATAGTTATCTAATGCAACTGGAATAATTTCAAATTCCAAAGGAATTTTCTCAAAATATGTATTCCAATTCTCACTAATGAGTGTATTTTTACTTAAAAATAAAAATACTAAATTTTTCGTTGCCCATTTCTTTAATGGATTAGGGACAATATCTGTATTCCTGGAACTATATAAAAAAGTTGGAATATTTAACTCACGAGAAAATGGTCTATCAATATCT
>NZ_JBITPU010000038.1:0-1557 GCF_044684115.1 Acinetobacter sp. ABJ_C1_1
CACCGACCTATACTGTGAATGGCAACAACGTGAATAACGTGGGCGATGCGATCACTGCACTGGACAAAGGCTGGACTTTACAAAGCAATGGTACCAATGCGGCTGCAGTAAAAGCTGGTGATACGGTAGACATTGGTACGGTTGCAGGTGAAACGAACCTGAAAGTGACCAAGACCGGCAATACGATTCAGTATGGCTTAAACCGTGATCTGAATATTGACAGTGTAACGGCAGGGGACAGCAAGCTGGATACGAATGGTTTAACCATCACTGGTGGACCAAGTGTGACCAAGACTGGTATTGATGCTGCAGGCAACACAATCAGTAACGTAGCAGCAGGCACCAATGCTACTGATGCAGTAAACAAAGGCCAGCTTGATGCATTAAGTACCTCAAGCAATAACAAGACTGATGCCTTGGGCAACAGCACAGCCAACAATCTGGGTGGTGGATCAAGCTATGACAGCACAACAGGTGCAGTAAGCTCACCAACTTATGTCACCACTAAAACTGACGGTACAACCGTTAATGCCAACAATGTCGGTGATGCCTTAACTAACCTGAACAATGAAGTGGTTAAACCGATTACCTTTGCAGGTAACAGTGGCAGTGTTGACCGTAAATTGGGTGAAACCCTGAATATCACAGGTGGGCTGACAGCATCTGGCTCGAACTCGAATGTTAAAACGGTTATCAGTGGCAATACCGTTGATATTCAACTTGCAGATGCACCTGTGTTTGCAGGGAAGCTGACAGCGAACGGACTGGATGCAAATGGTGAGAAAGTTACCAATGTCGGTACGGGCACAGCAGCAACCGATGCAGTAAACAAAGGCCAGCTTGATGCGTTAAGTACGTCAAGCAACAACAAAACCGATGCCTTGGGCAACAGCACAGCCAACAATCTGGGTGGTGGTGCAAGTTATGACAGCACTACAGGTGCAGTAAGTTCACCGACCTATACTGTGAATGGCAATAACGTCAATAACGTGGGCGATGCGATCACTGCATTAGACAAAGGCTGGACACTACAAAGTAATGGTACCAATGCGGCTGCAGTAAAAGCTGGTGATACGGTTGATATTGGTACGGTTGCAGGTGAAACCAACCTGAAAGTGACCAAGACCGGCAATACGATTCAGTATGGCTTAAACCGTGATCTGAATATTGACAGTGTAACGGCAGGGGACAGCAAGCTGGATACGAATGGTTTAACCATCACTGGTGGACCAAGTGTGACCAAGACTGGTATTGATGCTGCAGGCAACACAATCAGTAACGTAGCAGCAGGCACCAATGCTACTGATGCAGTAAACAAAGGCCAGCTTGATGCATTAAGTACCTCAAGCAATAACAAGACTGATGCCTTGGGCAACAGCACAGCCAACAATCTGGGTGGTGGATCAAGCTATGACAGCACAACAGGTGCAGTAAGCTCACCAACTTATGTCACCACTAAAACTGACGGTACAACCGTTAATGCCAACAATGTCGGTGATGCCTTAACTAACCTGAACAATGAAGTGGTTAAACCGATTACCTTTGCAGGTAACAGTG
>NZ_JBITPU010000039.1:0-1209 GCF_044684115.1 Acinetobacter sp. ABJ_C1_1
CATTCGTATCCAGCTTGCTGTCCCCTGCCGTTACACTGTCAATATTCAGATCACGGTTTAAGCCATACTGAATCGTACTGCCGGTCTTGGTCACTTTCAGGTTCGTTTCACCTGCAACCGTACCAATATCAACCGTATCACCAGCTTTTACTGCAGCCGCATTGGTACCATTGCTTTGTAAAGTCCAGCCTTTGTCTAATGCCGTGATCGCATCGCCCACGTTATTGACGTTGTTGCCATTCACAGTATAGGTCGGTGAGCTTACTGCACCTGTTGTGCTGTCATAGCTTGCACCACCACCCAGATTATTGGCTGTACTGTTGCCCAAGGCATCGGTCTTGTTGTTGCTTGATGTGCTTAATGCATCAAGCTGCCCTTTGTTTACTGCATCGGTTGCTGCTGTGCCCGCACCGACATTGGTAACTTTCTCACCATTTGCATCCAGTCCATTCGCTGTCAGCTTCCCTGCAAACACCGGAGCATCTGCAAGTTGAATATCAACGGTATTGCCACTGATAACCGTTTTAACATTCGAGTTCGAGCCAGACGCTGTCAGGCCACCTGTGATATTCAGGGTTTCACCCAATTTACGGTCAACACTGCCACTGTTACCCGCAAAGGTAATCGGTTTAACCACTTCATTGTTCAAGTTAGTTAAGGCATCACCGACATTATTGGCATTAACTGTTGTACCGTCAGTTTTAGTGGTGACATAAGTTGGTGAGCTTACTGCACCTGTAGTGCTGTCATAGCTTGCACCACCACCCAGATTATTAGCTGTACTGTTACCCAAGGCATCGGTCTTGTTGTTGCTTGACGTACTTAACGCATCAAGCTGGCCTTTGTTTACTGCATCGGTAGCATTGGTGCCTGCTGCTACGTTACTGATTGTGTTGCCTGCAGCATCAATACCAGTCTTGGTCACACTTGGTCCACCAGTGATGGTTAAACCATTCGTATCCAGCTTGCTGTCACCTGCCGTTACACTGTCAATATTCAGATCACGATTTAAGCCATACTGAATCGTATTGCCAGTCTTGGTCACTTTCAGGTTGTTTTCACCTGCAACCGTACCAATATCAACCGTATCACCAGCTTTTACTGCAGCCGCATTGGTACCATTGCTTTGTAAAGTCCAGCCTTTGTCCAGTGCAGTGATCGCATCGCCCACGTTATTCACGTTGTTGCCATTCACAGTATAGGTCGGTG
>NZ_JBITPU010000004.1:0-221913 GCF_044684115.1 Acinetobacter sp. ABJ_C1_1
ACCGTCACCGCCGCCACCGCCACCGCCGCCGCCACCGCCACCGCTACCGCTACCACCATCATCTACAACAGTAGTATCTTGAATACCCGCCCCTTGTGAACAACTTGTACCAGGCGCACACTGAACACTAACATTTTCAGCTGCTAGAGTAGATTGGCTACATTGTCCAAAAGGCATACAGAACTGATTTAAAAAGCTTTCGCCTTTTACTCCTGCTCCACAATCTCCAGACATACCTGCTTTTCCACCATCAAAAGTAGAAACAAACATACGATGATTTAATACGATTGGTGTTGAAAACACTTTAGCATCTTGAATATTGGTGGACTTAAATTGATAGAACCATCCACGGGTAGCAGAAAGTAAAGCGACTGCACCATCATCATATGTATTCCAATTTGAATTAGTAATTTCCCCCAATTGATTAGTATTTGTGATTGGAGTTTGATATACAAAATCAGCTTTATATAAATTTCTATCTGCTACATCTTTATCGTAAATATTATATACCGCATCATAATTATAACCTTGGCCCGAGGCATACTGAGCTAAGGGTTTACTACGATTACCACTACCAATAGAAACAACGGCAAACGTTGTGCCATTATAGTCATACACTGAAAATGCAGGCATTTCATAAAAACGTGGACTAGCAGCACCATTATTTAAATTCAATAATAATTGTGGAGGTTTAGCAAAGTTTGCATTTGTTGCTGCAGTGTTATCTAAATCGATACGGAATAGTTGACCACCTAAATCACCAAAATAAAGATGATCAATCAAACCATCACCATTTCGATCTTCGGTACGAATTTCACTTACTACGCTATATTTTAAATTATTGGATTGAGTATAAGCTTCGGCACCTTGAGCTGTAGTCGCTTTAGCACTAGCCCACCAAAGGAGCTTACCGTTATCAGCGTCAAACATATATACACCTGCACCTTGGCTAATGCTCGGGTTATAGGTATCACTTTCATAGCCTTCATCATAACCACCGCCAACAAACATTACTCGTTTACGTTCAGTAGTTTTACCATCGCTTTTCTTCCAATTTACCCAGCCAATACTCGGCTTAGACCAACTTTGGCCCATATTACTTAATGCGGCATAAGTAGTAGTTGTACCGTTATAATAGGTTTTCTGTTCATCAGGAGATATTTGGAACAGTAACTTTGGATTACTCATATCTTGCAAATTGAGTGCATAATAACTACGCCCTCCCATTCGCAAACCGCCATACACGATCTGCTTCCCTTCTTGAGAACCATAGCCTTTACCGACAGTGAGTCCTTTTCGACTACCATCTAATACATACTGAGTATAACTAGCCCAGGGTCCATCAATACCATAATATAATTGATCGACCCCTCCATTCATGGCATCGTTTTTCAAAAATGCTTCGGGTTGTTTCTCGATCATTTCATTTGGTACAAAGGTGAATACTTCTTTTCCGCCATTACTATCCACAGAAGTACTATCATTTTTGCCAGCCTTAACTATATGTAAAAGCCCCTGTGTTGTGCCAAATAAGACATAGTCTTCACGATTTTGAGTATCAATTACGCCATTTGTATACGTAATTTGACCACTATTGGTAATTAATAGTGGTGAGGAATGCATTAACGCACCAATCTGTCTTAAAGAAGTGGACGGAGTAGCATTAAGAACTAAATGATCAGGATCCTTTGCTTGAGTCACAGTCATTGGATACCCAAGCAACGCCATTAAATAACCACGTTTCCCATCAGTTTGGTACGTCGTATCTGTTAAATCGGACTTTTTAATTTGTCTTAGAGTTGTTGTCGTTGAACCGTCTGCACTTCGATTCGTCAAAAGATTACGATTCTCTTGCGTTGTTTGATTCATTGTTAGGAGTAACTGTGACCACGCTCCTCCTTTTAGAGTGTAGCTATTACTTCCAGGCGTATTGGAATCAGAATTATCATTTGTACTGTCATTATCGGTATAAGCCCAAAAGTCACGATTTGGCAGTATTTGTCCCTTTGTAGCAGTTGCTGTACTAATTAAAGTACTATTATCACGATCTTTTAAAATACCATTAACTACTGCATATTTTTTGAGATTACCCGCCCAAAGTTGATAGTTTTTATCTGGAGTCGGTTGGAACTGAGGAAAATAAGCCTGTTTTTGTAATACAGCAGGGTTAAGACTATCTTTAGGAATAGTAGGTGAACCTGTAGTTACTGCTGGAATCTCCGAACCTAAATCTCCAAGAAATGCATTTACACTATTTACAACGTCTTGAGAGCTTGAACCAGAATACCAACCACCACTTGCATTAACACCCCATTTCGCAGCTTCTTTTTGATTTGCCGATGCAGTAGAGTTGTTAATATTTGCCAAGTTGTCAGCTAGAGAAAGTGACCTATTAAAAGATGGAATAATATTAAAATCACTTCCAAAGCCAACAACAGCAGTCTTAATCTTTAAACCAACAGGGTTACTGCCATTGTTTAGTAAAAATTGTGAAAACTGTTGAATACAATTCCAGCCTGTATCGCTATCCGTACAAGCAAATGTTTTACCACTTAAAGCTTTCTTCATTAATCCTGATGCTGAAGAGTTTCCATTTGGATCACCATCAGTTAAAACATAAATACCTTGACCACTACACTGTGTAGTACTCCCTGTCATTTGTTTAGTAATACTATCGGGACGTACATAGCTCCCTCCACTGGTTGCACCTGTACCAGCATAGTTAAAACCACTATTACTTAGTCCTTGAGTGGTGGTACCCATTAAAGAAGCCGCTGCCTCTGCATAAGCATTAGCTGTCGGAGTACCACCTCTGGCACCAAGTTTTGCAATTTCTTCTATTAGTATTCTTCTTTGAGTTTTACCATTTACAACTGCATCTAAACGTCGAGCTGGAATACGGACCTGCCCCGTTAAATTGTCTGCAGCAGTCGGCTCACCAGCAGTATTAAATTGCGTTGGACGGGAGAAAGTCGTCAGACCAATTAATTTATCATCAGAAACAGGTAAGATTCCTTTACTAGTATTACCGTTAAGCAGATCAATCATGCCATCTTTTACACGAGTAATACGATCAGGATATTGAGTATTCGGACCAGCCTTATAGTAATAAGTACTATAATTTGAAGACATTGAGGTCAAACCACTAGTAGAAGGTGCACTCTTTAACTTAGTTGTACAATCACTTTGCGAACTCGAATTACCACAACTATACCAAGATGTCCCCGACTTCATATAATAGTAAGTTGGAGCAGTTGCAGTACAATAATAACGCTTATATTCTGCAATTCCATTACTCGACAACACATTGTTATAACCCGTCTGCACAACATTACTGGGGATATCACAGGCACTAGCATCATTTTGAAGCTGCGGATATCCCATAGAACCTGAAATATCCAATACAAACATTAAAGTAATATCACCAGCTTTTGCTTTTTGATAAATATCAATATCACTGGCCTGACTTACGCTACTCGCTACTAACCCAGTACATAAAGCAGCTACCGCACTTGTTAAAAGCTTTGGATGATATGAAAACTTTAAGTCTTTCTTATCCATTATTATTTTCCCCAATTAATTAAAAATCTTGTGCAATAGTGTATTCAGTGACATTGGTGGTAAATGGAACATTTAAGCTTGTTAAACACTCTGATACTGATCTCAAAGGATTATCTAAGTCGGATTTATTAGTGACATCTGGCACTGCCGTTCCATCTGGAAGTGTCACTTCACTCATGTGTTGTTGTAGACACTTGTTAATATCAGCATGACTAACACTACTTAAACTTGGCATTAATGACACAGCAAATACTTTGACTCGTTTAGCTTCTTGGACTTGTCCTTCTTTTTCATCAAGACCACGAGTTCGAGCATAAAATGGGTCATCCTCCCCAACAGTCGAAAATTTAACTGCGACCTGAGTCATAACTGCCCTACGACCACTGGTAAACCAGTTATTGGTTGTATCGACTGCATCGCAATAACCATCTGTACCTAATGCATTATTAGTAGGTGCACTATTTCCGTCTATCCACTGCATTAAGCTGGCACGTCCAATATTAAAAAAGTCACTTTGATCTCCGCGATAACAAAAGACTAATTCCTTATTTTTGTCATTTGCATTGCTGATATAACCGAAAAGACCTGTTGCACTTAAACTCTGAATTAAGTTAGTTGGATTCTCTATTTGAAAGAAAGAAGCGTCTGAATTTTGCAATATCAATTGCTGCACTTGGCTATTCGTCGCTATATTTAAATTAATCAAACCTTTACGAATGGCTATTGTGCCAATAATCATAATTGCAACTAAGAAAATGAGTACAACAATTAACGCTGAGCCACCCTGCTTCAGTTTCATTTCCCACGCTCCCCAATTACATTACGCAAGGTAATGGTTTGTGATATCACTTGACGCACATATTTTTTTGTCGAATTCGTAGGCTTTTTTACTGTAATCGTTTGGTCCAATACTGAAAATTGTTGGTCATCTTGAATTGCGACTTCTGCACCGACTGGTTGCAATGAACGTGTTAATAATCCGATTTGAACTGAAACAATACGTGGACGAGGAGCAGTCAAACTTAAATAATCATGTATTGAAATATAACGTCGCCCAGAATTTCCTTGGACATTCAGTAAAACCCGAAAATAATCCACACGTTTCATTATAATTTCACCTGCATCCCCATAACGAGTTATAGCAGTTGGGCTCCCTGTTAGAGGGTAATAGCCAGCATCACAAGCAAGTGCTAAAGGTTGATTAGGTTCATCACTATTATTTTTATCGTCTTTACGTAAAAAATATCGTTGGACTATGACTTGACGGCCACTAGCAAGAGGAAAATTCAGATTATTTCCTTCACAATCTGTACCGCCTATATATTCATCATCAGCTTGAGTTGCGGTACCTTTAGTATCAATTGTATATTGCGGTATATATTGAATAACGAGTTGGTCACTAGCAATATCACTTCCATTACTTTGGACGTTTGATGCTCCAGTCCAAGCATTACCACTACCAACACTATCCCCCTGACTACGAGAAAGTAGATTAGGATTAGCAGTTACACCAACAATAGTTTTATAAAGATTACTAAGAGGCTCGTTAGCCGCATCTTTAGCTGAATTAATTGCAGAAGTTAAGACAATACCACCATAAGCAGTTTGATCATCAATAACCGCTTTTGGATTATTTAAGTTTGCAAGGCGAATATCTTGAGTTAAATAGTTAAGGCCAAAATTTGCATTATCTTGCACATCAGAAACACCTATCTGCATAGATAAACTTTTTTGACTAGACAAAAATAATAATATTGCAGCAGCAGTAATTATGAGACCTAAGGCTAACGAAATTATTAATTCGATTAATGTAAAACCCTGATGTTTTTTCATTTTAATAGGCCTCCATAATCACACATGTTGAATTATCGTTATATGAAGTATCTTGAGTACAATCTCCTACACCAGTGCCATTCGTTGCACTAGTATCGCCCCATGCAATATAAATACATTGACGATTATTAGTTTGTGGACAAGCAACCATATTCATAGTCATGCCTAAAGAAGACGCACTTTTCACAACCTGAGCAACATCAAAATCTGCTAGCTCCGTATCAGTACAATTGTTTTGAAAGCAATTTTTAGCGAAGTCTGTTTGTTTACTGGCATCTTGAAGTTGCTGGTTATATACAGTTAAAGAATTACGATTAACTCTCATTCGCTCGGCAAGATCACGCGCCAATGTAATTGCTTGAACACGCGAAGTACTTTCTGCACTTGCTTCTAAAGCTCTATACTGCAAAGCAATAAAGCCTAAAATGCCAATTGCCAAAATCAGCAAAGCAACTAAAATTTCAATCATACCCATACCACGCTGGAGTCCAAGGCTCTTCATGAACATGTCCCCATTGTGATTGACTGAATTGATCCCATTCTTGAAACACTAATAATTTTTGATTTATTACCAGATGCCGTATTACAAATTTCAAAAGTTGTATCTCCGGTTGCATCTTTTACCAAACCGGACATTAAAAATACTATAGAAGTATTAGATCCTGTCTTTAATTGAGCTTTTCCACTTGGCATCCAATCGATTTGATTGTCAGTATCTGCAATATAAGTAGAATTTAATTGCACTTTGACTTGTCTACGTTCTACTACAGCTTTCATACGTGCCTGATTTATACTTGAAACTAGATCTTCTGTGCTTCTATTTAAATTTTGGTTATTCAACATATCCCCAAACATTGGAACAGCCATAGTTGCAATAATAGCCATCATTACAATCGTCACTATGAGCTCAATTAAGGTGAACCCTTCTTGCGGAATAATCCCCCTCATCCCCATAACCCCAAATGAACTTAAAAATTTTATTTCTATATAAATTTTACGTTTTACTTTTACAAAACGAATACAAACCAGATAAAGGGTATAAAAAAACAGATAACTGTCATATCACAATTATCTGTTTAACTTTTTAAAATCAGTATGTTAAACAAGTCACACTTTATGCTTGTGTTACATGAATACGTAATTCTTTAGGAAGACTAAAAGTAATATTTTCTTCACGTCCTTCTAACTCTTTAGGCGCCTGAGCACCCCAATCTTGTAAACGTTGAATGACTTGCTTAATTAAAATTTCTGGAGCCGAGGCACCAGCTGTTACACCAATTTTACAAGTTTCATTGAACCATGATTGTTCAAGCTGATCAGCATTATCCACAAGATAAGCGGCTTTACCCATGCGTTCAGCAAGCTCGCGTAAACGGTTCGAATTTGATGAATTAGGTGAACCAACAACCAGTACGACATCGCATTTTTCAGCTAAGTCACGTACTGCATCTTGTCTGTTTTGAGTCGCGTAACAAATATCATCTTTGCGCGGCCCTTGAATTTTAGGGAACTTCGCACGTAAAGCATCAATAACTTTCGCTGTATCATCAATAGATAAAGTTGTTTGAGTAACAAAAGCCAATTTCTCTGGATGTCTGACTTCAAGTGCTGCCACATCAGCTTCATCTTCAACCAGATAAATGTCACCGCCTTTTAATTTGTCATATTGACCCATTGTTCCTTCAACTTCTGGATGACCTTCATGACCAATTAAAATTGCTTCAGTTCCTTCACGAGCATATTTAGTTACTTCAATATGTACTTTCGTAACAAGCGGACAAGTCGCATCAAAAACTTTTAGACCTCGACGCTCTGCTTCTTGCTGAACTGCTTTTGAAACCCCGTGCGCACTAAAAATGACAATCGAATCATCTGGTACTTGATCCAGTTCATCAACAAAAACTGCCCCTCTTTGACGCAAGTCATCTACCACAAATTTGTTATGGACAACTTCATGACGTACATAAATAGGAGGATTAAAACATTCCAAAGCCCGATTGACGATTGCTATGGCTCGATCAACACCGGCACAAAAACCACGCGGATTAGCTAACACAATTTCCATAACAGCCTCAAAATTAATAAAACAGGGGAATTTCTCGTAAATATTTGCAGTTAAAACTATTCAGTTTAAACGCACGGTACACTACAATAGCGAAGATATTTTATCATATCAGGAAAAATATCATGTCGGGTCTATTGTTTGTCGTTTCTGCTGCATCAGGAACGGGCAAAACATCTTTGGTGAAAGCCCTACTTGACCGTGTAAGCAATTTACATGTTTCAGTTTCGCATACTACCCGAGGTCAACGACCAGGTGAATTAGATGGTGTTCACTATCATTTCACAACAAAAGATGACTTTTTAGACCAAGTAGACCAAGGTGGATTTATTGAATACGCTGAAGTATTTGGTAACTACTATGGCACTTCGCAAGCAACCGTAAAACAACAGTTAGCTCAAGGACATGATGTCTTGCTTGAAATTGATTGGCAAGGTGCAGAGCAAGTACGTAAGCTGTTTCCTGAATCTAAACAAATCTTTATTTTACCGCCTACTCAATTCGATTTACGTCAGCGTTTATCTAACCGTGGTACAGATTCTGTTGAAGTTATTGAACATCGTTTAAGCTGCGCTGTTGAAGACATGCAGCATTATACGAACTTTGACTACATCATTATCAATGATGATTTTAATAAAGCCTTACATGAGCTTGAAGCTGTGATTACAGCGAACCGTTTAGTGCTATCTCAGCAAGCAAAAAGACACCAAACCTTAATTCAAGACTTGATTACTCCTCAACCAAAACAGGAATAACTTGAGTCTAGAACGAAAGCCTTTTATACTATTTAGTCTGTTCAAATTTACCATTCCAAAACGAGAACTTTTATGGCACGCGTCACCGTTGAAGATTGTTTAGATCATGTAGACAACCGTTTTGAGCTTGTGCTCGTTGCAAGTAAACGTGCTCGTCAATTGGCACGTCAAGGCATGGAGCCAACTGTAGAATGGGATAACGACAAACCAACAGTTGTTGCTTTACGTGAAATCGCTGTAGGCCACGTAACGAAAGAAATTCTTAAACAACGTGAGCAAGATTACCAAACTTCTAGTCTTGATCTTGCCCTTTCTACAAACAGCTTAAATTTAGAAGGTTTTTCTTTCTAATTACTCCTGTTTCTATAAAAAACCATCGTTTCTTTGCGATGGTTTTTTATTTGGCTTCTTCATATTTAAAACATATTGGCAAAAGCAATTATTTTCATTGAAAAAAAAATACACTTTTTCAAATGAAAAAATTGACAAGTTCCGCAATATGCTTTTCATTAAGAAGTAGATAGATTTAGTTTTTTAAGCAACAGAAAAAGGGTGGTCTATGCCAGGCGAAGAGGTCAGCCAAGCCAAGCAACAGCTCAAATTAATTATCGAACCTTACTTATCAGTAAGCGAGGTCGAGAAAGTGCTTGCTGCCTGTGATTTTGGAGATCTGGCACACACTGGTATTACACGTAAAAGTGGCGAACCCTATATTCTGCATCCAATTGCTGTTAGCTGTATTTTAGCTAACATGCGACTGGACCCTGAAACTTTAATGGCAGCGCTTTTACATGATGTCATTGAAGATACTCAATATACCAAAGAAGATATTATTGAGCGATTCGGACAAACTGTTGCAGAGCTCGTTGATGGTGTAACCAAGTTAAGCCAATCAAGCGACAAAGAATATAATAAAGCGGCGTCTTTCAGAAAAATTTTGCAAGCAACGTTACAAGATCCACGTGTCATTATTATTAAACTAGCCGATCGCTATCATAATATGACAACCTTAGGTGCTTTACGTCCCGATAAACGTGCTCGTATCGCGCAAGAAACTTTTGATATTTTTGTACCCATGGCAAGATTAGTCGGCATGAATGAAATGGCTGATAATCTTGAAAACTTGTGTTATCAAAATCTAGATTTAGACATGTTTGATAACGTCCAGAATGCTTTACTCCAAACCAAACCAGAACGATGTAAATATCAAAGTATCTGGGAGCAAAATCTTGCAGAGCTTCTGCACAATTATCATATCCAAGGCCGTATTAAAAAGAAAAATAATAATATTGAACTATTACGCCACTTCGTTAAAAACGAGATGGATTTGCAAGAGCTTACTCATAGCCATGCCTTTGAAATCGTTTTACAGTCTATTGCTGACTGCGACCGTTTATTTGCAGCATTAAAAGAAAATTTCCAAGTCATCCAATATCAAGATCATATCCGTCGTCCATTGCCTGGTGGCAATCAGTCTTTATTGATCAAGCTCAAAGGCGAAAAAACTACATTATCGCTCACTGTCCAAACTGAGCTCATGCGTAAAGCTGCCCGTTTTGGTGTGGTATTAGGTGAAAATGCACCGCAAACTTGTCGTTCTGCCATTCAGGCATCAATGCAGAACTTAAATACACTCATTGATGGTGAATGCGCTAAAACAACTTTTAATGATTTACTTGATTATTTACATCAAGAAAAAATTTGGGTCTATACCCCACATGGCCAATTACATGAATTACCACAAGGTGCAACAGTAGTTGACTTCGCCTATTCAGCAAGTCTTTTCTTGGGTAACCATGCAGTAGGCGCAAAAGTTGATGGTGAAATTAAACCACTTTCAACACCCTTAGTCAGTGGACAAGTTATTGAAATTATTACTGATGTCTTGGCAACTCCAAATCCAGATTGGTTGAGTTTCATTAACACTCAGAAAGCTCGCCGTGCTTTACAACATGTACTCAAAGATCAAGATATTGAAGAACAACGTTTAGTGGGTGCACAAGCACTTTCACGAGCATTGAAACTCTTTAATCGTTCAATCACTGATCTTTCAGAAGCAGATTGGCTAGACCTCTTACAATGGCGTCATATTGACAATAAAGATGCATTATTTGAGCAAATCGCAGTTGGAGACTTACTTCCTCAACTCGTAGCCAACCATTTGTTTGCAAATGACAAACACCCACAAGTAGAAAATTCAGACCGATTAATTCAGGGTACTGAAGGCATCGATGTTAAATATGCTCACTGCTGTAACCCTGTATTGGGCGATCTAATTCAAGGTCATTTAACACGCCGCGGATTAATTGTGCATCGAATTCGTTGTCATAATTTACTTCATGAACAACATTTGCATCCAGAAAATATTATGCCGCTTCAATGGAAAGCAGATGACGTAGATGATGTACGTTTTACTGCCTACCTTGGGATTTATATGGCCATGAATGATGAGCAGGTATCAGACCTCATCTATCAATGTCGTAAAAATAATGCAGGGGTAGAAATGGTGCATTCCAATGAGCAGCGAACTTTTGTGAACATCGTGGTGAACAATCGTAAGCACATAGCAAAAGTCATTCGTGATTTACGCATGCACTATGGGTTCCCCCGTATTGAGCGTTTAGATGCCCCTGCCCCACAAGCGGAAATTTCTAAAGTCAGCTAAAATTTGTTCTACTTTACTAAAATCTAACTTTCCAGAAGCACATAATCAATTAAATCGATGATACTTTTGTCAAAACGTATCATCGATTATGATGGAAAAAGATTTAATCAAGGAGAACCAAATGTCCCGCCAAGTCATTCATACTGAAAATGCCCCTGCTGCTATTGGCACATATTCTCAAGCCATTTTAGTAGGTAACACCTTATACCTATCAGGGCAAATTGGTTTAGACCCTTACAGTATGGAACTTGTTGACGGTATTGAAGCTCAAATCCGCCGTGTATTTGATAATCTAAAAGCAGTATGTGAAGCTGCGGGTGGCTCACTCGCAGATATTGCAAAGCTCAATATTTTCCTTACTGATTTATCTAATTTCCAGCTTGTAAACCAAATTATGGGCGAATATTTTGCTCAGCCATACCCAGCTCGTGCTGCACTTGGGGTAGCAAGTTTACCTAAAGGTGCATTAGTAGAAATGGATGGAATTGTAATTATTAATCAATAAGATAAAGATTTAACTACAGATTAATTCTTAAATATTTTGCTCTAAAATTAGATACCGCCATGCTTAGAAATCTGAATAATTATTAGATTTCCGCTTAGGTGGTATTTTTTTATCCAAAATCCCAATAAAGATAAATGAGATTTTAAATGAATTTCATTGACAAACGATAATAATTATCAATAATATCAATTATCGCATTTATATTTGGGGATCACTCCCATGTACGTTTGCTTGTGTCGTGGCATTACCGATCAGGATATTAAAGACGCTATTGAAAATGGCGCTGAAAGCTATCGTGAAATTCGCGATTTGCTTGATCTCGGTACTTGCTGTGGACGCTGTGCACCAGAAGCACGTGCTATTATTAGTGAAGAATTAGCAGAAATTGCTGCACGCATTTCTGTAGCTGCATAATAAAAATTAGTATTTAACAGTAAATTATTGACTCCTCCACCGCTTTTTGCGGAACGTTAATTGTTCCTCATTCAAGCGGTTTTTTTTGGAAGGAAATTCACCTTTACCAATATTGTGTTGTTTTTGATTGCGATTTTCATTTGCTGTTCTATAAATTACTCGCTATATCCATGATTGTTCACTAAAATGAATTCATAGATTGCCTTAAGTGAATTAAGGCAGAAATTGTTTTGGAGTAACTACAATGAAAGGCAATCGTGATGTGATTAATCAGCTTAACCAAGTGCTGTATCATCATTTAACTGCAATTAACCAATACTTTTTACACTCTCGCATGTTTAATGACTGGGGAATTGAACAACTCGGTTCCGCTGAATATAAAGAATCAATTCGTCAAATGAAGCATGCAGATAAAATTATTGAACGTATTCTATTTTTAGAAGGCCTTCCGAATCTTCAACATCTAGGTAAATTATATATCGGTCAACATACAGAAGAAGTTCTGCAATGTGATATTCGCAAAGTGAAAGAAAACATTGAAGCTATTCAAAAAGCAGTTGCATTAGCTGAAACAGAACAAGACTATGTAACACGTGATTTGGTACAAGAAATTCTAGAAAAAGAAGAAGAATATTGGGATTGGTTAGATACTCAAATTGACCTTATCGGTAGCGTTGGTATCGAAAACTATATCCAGAGCCAAATGTAATCTTTCATAAAAAATCCCCTTGAAAACAAGGGGATTTTTTATTTATCTTTTAGTAATTGCGTCAGTGTTATTTGCTGTCCATAAAGGTGCTGCAAAATAAATATTTGTTGCTCTGCTTGATCTACTTTTCCATTATAAGCAAGTAACTGAGCATATTTACGCAAATTATAAGGGGTTGCTTTGTTCTTCACAAAATTTCCCCATTGAACTAATTCTGCTTCAGATAAAGTTACATTAGGATTAAGTGCAATCCATTTTAAACGCTGCTCAAATTGGGTTAGTACAAAAATCTGGTCACTTCCCATGAGCTCAGCATTTGGCTGCTTATTTTTAAATAGTAAATTACTATTCATGACATAAACATTGTAGTCGCGCCAAATTGCGATCATAAGTATTAAGCTGACGCCCCATATTAAACGCAGAAGTTGTTTACTTAGTACAAAGCCTTTCAGTATAGGAGTCTGTGCTTGAATTACACCCAATAAAAAGCCACAAGTCAGCAAGAAATAAGCATAACGCTGCGGAAACTCCAACATGGCGTGAATAAGCACAGTACAGACCATCATCACTGCGATAATCGAGATTGTTTCTTTTGCTTGTTGATTTAGCCAAAATAACCAACATGTAAAGTAAGCAATAATCACTGTACCAAGTGGAATACCATTCCAAATAATAAGATCTAGCAACACATTATGAGCGCTGGTCGTCCACTCCGTCGTTGGAAAAAGAGCATAAGCAGACATTTGAGCAACACTGGTTTGATTCCACCCATATCCCAACCAAGGATGTTGCTGTACAGCGATTAACATTTGCGTCCAAATATTAAAACGCAGATAACCCGAGCTTGCCCGTTCAGCCAAGCTACTCGCCTGAGTTATATCTGTATGTGACCATGCCTCAATTAAGCTTGTGATAAATGGTAATACCAAACCAGCCATCAAGAAAAAACCAGCACACCATAACAGGCCTTGAAACACCCCAAAACGCTTAGGTTTATTAAATTGCTTAATAGCCCAATAGGTGAGTAAAAATGGAAAAACAATCCAAGAAGTGCGTGACTGGCTTAGGACAACTGCAAATAAAATAGTTAGCGCTGATGGCAAAAGTAACCAAACCGATGCTTTATTCTTTTCATATAAATATAAGCATCCTAATAGCCCCATAATGAGAAAGGTTGCCATATTATTAGGTTGGCCAAAGTTACCGTATGGACGGTTACCAATTAAATGCAACATATGAGCAAAATGTGTATCAATATTTAACCACTGACAAACTGCAATAAGACTAGTTGCAACTGAAACGATAACAGTAAGTAAACTAAACCCTGTAAAAATTTCATCTCTTTGTTGTGGTTCTAATGACAAGTTATAACCTACCACCACCATAAACCAGAAGCCTAACAAGTAAAGTGAACTTAGCAAAACGGTACTAAAATCGAAAACTAGCCCAAAAGCCCACTGTGCTATGGGAATTAAAATAAATGGCAATAGTAATAATTGTGCCCGTGGAATTTTTATATTTTGATAAAAAAGTGCAGCTAAGACACTTAGACCTGCCGCAAAGGTACTCATTTCGCTAGAAAACATCACCCAAGGGTTATAGTGAAATGGTGATAACCACGCAAAACCTAACAGGATTGCTGCGAGGAACAGAAAGAATACTTGCATAGTGACAGGTTATAGGTCAAAAACTTGAGAAGGATTATACATGGAAGAAAGTGAGAAGAATTAGCTTGTATATGTATCTTCTCACAAGAGATGCTAACTTATTTCCATGGTCTCAAGTCTACAATTTTAACCACTTGAGCTGAGTTTTTATCCATTAAAACAACCATATCTACAGCATTGGCTTTTAAAGGAACCCATGCATTCGCTTCTGGATATTTTCTTAAAATATTTTTTACTTGCTGTTTAGAGTTAAATTTTTCAAGTATTTCTAGACCTTGTAAATGTTGTAAGAGTTGTGGTTTTATTTGACTTAATTTTTTATAGTTTTTGGGATCTTGTGCTAAAGCTATTCCACTGAATAACTCTTGGAACATTTCTTTTTGCTTTAATTGAGGAACATTAGAATATTGGATACCAACAAATTTTGGGCCTAAAAAAGAAGATTGATATGATTTAGAAACCACTTCATTATCACGTATTAATTCAAATTGATCGACACTGTATACTACCCATACAGGTCTGCCTTTAAATACATGATAACAGCCAAAAAGAAACGCACTAATTTGAAAAATGCAAATAATAGCCAAATCAAACTTTAGAGTTTTCTTACCTTCTTTATAAATAAACAAACCTAAAAAGGGCCCAACAATAACATCGACTAAAATTAGTAAAAATAATATATGTTCCAATCCAGTTGCTTTATGCAAAGGAGCGGGATACCACATAAGAAAAATACAACAAAGCAATAAACTAATGACTATAAGTGAAAAAGTTATATGTACTATAAAGAACTTAATACGTTTACTCATATGTAATCCAAATAAAAAGCTGGAATAAATCCAGCTTTTCACTTTAAAAAAATATTTAGTTTTTGCAAGAACCAGGTAAGTATTTAGCATCAATGGTTGTATTATTTGTTGCAGTAGTAGCTAATGTTACACCTTTAGGCGTTGAAGCATTGCCACAAACCCAAGTAACGTTTTTAGCCGTATCAGAACCAGGAATAAGCGACAACACTTTGGTCGCTAATGCATTTGTGTTTGCTTTATTACCATAAGTAATATCAACGCCACCATTCGTCACATCAACTTGTGTTACATAATTACCTTTATAATCAGTATTTGTACCACCAGCACAAACTTTAGTTGCATTTTTACCGCAAACAGCAGCTTGAATATTAGCTGGCCAATCACCTACATCAGCAAAATAATCATTTACAGCTGTTTTAACACCACCCGCCACATTCAACCCTTCTGTTACTTGTGCACGAACAGTGTAATCCTGATAAGCTGGAATCGCGATTGCTGCCAAAATACCAATAATCGCAACCACGATCATGAGTTCAATTAATGTAAAACCTTTTTGTGCATTCATAGCCTTTTCCCCAAAGATTGTATGTATGTTTTTATATAAGCTTTTTCAGCTGTCATCTATATTGCAGCAACCATGCCAACTTTTATTTTAATTTAAAAACAACAAGTTATGATTTATAACAATTAAACTTAAGAGTATATTAGGCAAATAACTGACAAAAATTGTCACTCCAATTTTATTAGGATTGAATCACCAATAAAAAACCACTTCACAACTCATTTCTTTTTTTTACCATTTAATGTGATAAAAATCTCTTTAAAAGCAACCAAATAGATGACAATTTTTGTCAGTTGTTATATTAAGAGTGAATTTAAAAAAACAGCTAATCAGAGAGCAAATAACTTAATTAATAATGATAGGCGCATTCCCTAATTCATTATTTTGATCTGGCATATTTTCATCGTAAAAGCGTGACATCACATCACCAATTTGCTGAACCCCAATCACTACAGCTTGTAGATACTGTTTTTGTTTAAGCTGCTGCACAATAGACTCACAAATCTGTTGCCATACCTGATCATTCGTCGCGTTTCTAATACCACGATCAAATATAATTTCTACAGTGCGCTCACATAAATTTAAATAGAGCAGTACACCGCTATTAAGTTCAGTATCCCAAACACCAAGTTCTGCAAATAATTGCTGCGCCCTTAAGCGCGTGTTCTGTCTATATGCTTGTGAACAAGGAATATGCCCTTCTATAACGACCTGTATTTCACCAACATGACCAAGTTCTGCTTTTTGAACAGCTTCAGCAATAGCTTGTTTATCCCTTTTACTAAAATAGCGGCTACTAGCAGGAAAATAGCAAAGATGCTTAAACCAACGTTTTAAGCTTGGCTCTACATATTCCTCAATTTTTGGTTGAGTAATAATTTGTGTTGTTTCTGATATTGTTACCATGAGCCTGAAGCACCTCCACCACCAAAACGACCTCCGCCGCCGCCATAACCGCCGCCTCCACCACCGAAGCCACCTCCGCGTCCACCCCCACCAGAACCACTTAAAATAGCCTGTAAAATAAGTTGGGCAATTGAGGTAATGAGTAAAAAGAAAATACCAAATCCAAGTAGCAAACTAGTAACCACGCCAGCACCGTTTACAAAGCCTGCTACTGCTGCGGCAACACCTGCGGTAGAGGCACTAAGAGGCCGACCAACAATAAATGAGCCTACAATTCCAGCAATAAGAATAAACAATGCCATCGTCAGAGTTGTTTGTTTGGCTTGTTGTTCTTCGGCAGCCTGATGTTGGCGCTCTTTTAAATCTTGGGCAGCTTGCTGAGCAACTTCCGGATCTAGATTTAAAATTCTTGTAATTTCATCAACACCAGCGTTTAAGCCTTGTGCATATTGGGCTTGTTTAAAATAAGGTGTAATTTGATTTCGAATAATCCGACTTGCCACAATATCCGGCAATACCCCTTCTAAGCCATAACCGGTTAGTATTTGTATGCGGTGATCATTAATTGCAACTGCAATGAGTAATCCATTATCACGTTTACTCGAACCAAGTTGCCATTTTTCACCAACACGTAAAGCGTAATCAAAAATATCTTCTTGACCCGTAGTCGGTACAATTACAATACCTATTTGTGCCTTACCTTGCTGGTACAAATTTAAAATTTTCTGGTTAAGTTGCTGCTTTTCAGCTTCACTTAAAATATTAGCTTGATCAATGACAGGCTGATTTAATGTAGGTAAACCACGAATTGATTCACCATCAGCCATATCATTCGCAACCTGAGCTTGAGGCGCGGCACTTGAAGCAGCCTGCTCATTTACTTTAGGCTTCGATGCTTGAGCTTGCTGCTGTTGAATAATTTTACCTGCCACCACCGTGTCAGTTTCATCTGTAGTAGTGGCAATATTATTCTCACTCCAAGCCGCACTCTGAAACAGAACACTACAGCAGAGCATAATTAAGGTAATAACGAATACCTTAATTTGCTTAGACTGAAGCAATATAGTATTTCTCATGCGGCACTTCCTTGATTTAAATTAATCAAAAGAAACTTTTGGAGCCTGTTGAGCCGATGCTTCCGCAGAGAAATTAGCTTTAGGATGCATACCAATCACTTTTGCTGTTACGGCTTGCGGGAACTGACGGACATAAGCGTTATAGTCCTGAACAGTTGTAATATAACGATTACGTGCCACAGCAATTCGGTTTTCTGTACCCTCAAGCTGAACCTGTAATTCTTGGAATTGGGTATTGGCTTTTAAGTCTGGGTAATTTTCTGAAACAGCAATAAGTCGAGATAATGCACCTGTTAACTGGCTTTGCGCTTGTTGATATTTTTCAAGTAATGCTGGGTCTTCTAATACTTCTTTATCGACCTTCAAGCCTGCAACATTTGCACGTGCCTGAGTGACTTCTGTTAATACTTGCTCTTCATGCTTAGCATAGCCTTTAACTACGTTTACAAGGTTTGGTACCAAATCTGATCGACGTTGATATTGGTTCTGTACCTCAGACCAAGCCGCTGTTACAGCCTCATCTTTGACCTGTAAAGTATTATAGCCACAGCCAGAAAATAGTAAGGTGCTTGCAAGTGTTGTCGCGATTACAAGTTGTTTAAACGTTTTCATCGTCACTTTATCCTCAAGTTTTTCTTTATATTTTTAACCTCTTGTCTCGATTGTATGATGAATTTGGCATTATTGTGTTGCTTTTATTTTATAGATTTAAAAAAACCGGATCTTTAAATCCGGTTTTTATTCTAGCTTGGTCTTAACCTTGTCTCCTTTTAGAAACTTGTCATTTGGTATTCATCGGCCAAATAGCTTTTCCAGTAATCGACCATATGTCCATAATCTGTTTGACTCGGATGAAAGTCCTTTTTGTAATAAGCAAAGTATTCTGGTGTCAGTTGTATAATCATTTTAACAAGCAAATACACACCAAAAATATTTCCTCCCATTTTAGGCAAGCTTTTCCATTTATCTTGCCAAAATAATCGCGTTGTACCATAGAAAGCAAGACTCGCAAATCCTGTAGTGACACTACGCATTAATAATCTGCGAATACGGTCATCGCCATAGACATGTTGATAGACATCAAATGCAACTGAACGATGTTCAATTTCCTCAATAGCATGCCAAACCCAAAGCTTTAGAGCATCTTGATCTAAAGTTTTTAATAATTCAGGATGCTGTAAAATATATCCTCCAAGCAAAGCCGTAAAATGCTCAAATGCACAGGTAAGGGCGAGCTGTAGCTTAGGTGGAATTGTCCTTAAGTATTTATCACGTTCATTTAACCAAGCTTGAAAACGATCCAAATTATAGTCATCACGGCGCCAAGCCTCATTAAATTCACTATGAGCTTTGGAATGCATGGCCTCTTGTCCGATAAACGCTGCAATTTGTGCTTGTAGCTGAGGATCTGAGACTTTATCACGCACATTACGGACGCTATTTACAAAAAACTGTTCTCCGACTGGAAATGTTGAAGAGAGTGCAGTTAAAAAATGGGACATTAAAGGCGAATTTGCAAAATAATAGCGCTTGATTGCTTGAGGATTAAACTCAAGCCGACGCACCGTAATACCCAACGCTTTTCGACGATTTAAATATGATTTTTCTGCCGTCATACCTGCGATGTTCATGCTCAACACCTACTGTATTGAAGAAGAGAGCTTTGAGTATGTCGTGGGACTTAGGCACTAAAAAGGGCAAAAAAGCTTATTGTATTTGCCAAAAACGTCAAACCGATTAATGGTAAAAAATAAAGCCTGCATATCGCAGGCTTTATCAAAAACTTTAGTAATGATTTTTTAGATTAAACACCAAGGTAATCTAAAATACCTTCAGCAGCTTGACGACCTTCCCAGATTGCTGTAACTACAAGGTCTGAACCACGGACCATATCACCACCAGCAAAGATTTTTGGATTTGATGTCTGGAATTTAAATTCTTGCTGTTCCGGTGCAACAACACGGCCTGAACCATCAAGATTGATATTCACATTACCAAACCAGTCTGCTGGGCTTGGGCGGAAACCGAATGCTAGTAAAACTGCATCAGCTGGTAATACTTCTTCAGAACCTGGAATTGGCTCAGGACTACGACGGCCACGACTATCTGGTTCACCCATTTGTGTCGTTACCACTTTTACGCCTGTCACTTTGCCATTTTCACCAACAATCTCGATTGGTTGACGGTTAAATAAGAACTTTACGCCTTCTTCATACGCATTTTTTACTTCACGTGCCGAACCCGGCATATTACTTTCATCACGGCGGTATGCACATGTTACGTCGTGGGCACCTTGACGTAATGAAGTACGGTTACAGTCCATTGCGGTATCACCCCCCCCAAGAACAATAACTTTTTTACCATCCATGCTAATGTATTCACTTGGGTCCTTTTCCCATCCCTGACAACGGTTCACGTTAGAGATTAAGAAATCAAGCGCATCATAAACACCGTCAAGATCTTCACCAGGGAAACCACCCTTCATATAAGTGTAAGTTCCCATACCCATGAAGACTGCATCGTATTCTGCTAGTAATTCATCAATAGTAACGTCTTTACCAATTTCAGTATTTAAACGGAATTCGATACCCATACCTGTGAAAATTTCACGGCGGCGTTTCATGACATCTTTTTCCATCTTGAATTCTGGAATACCAAATGTTAGTAAGCCACCAATCTCAGGACGCTTGTCAAATACCACCGGTTTAACACCACCACGAGCTAAAATGTCGGCACAGCCTAGGCCTGCTGGACCTGCGCCAATGATTGCAACTTTTTTACCTGTCCACTTCACATGTGACATATCTGGGCGCCAACCCAAAGCAAAAGCTGTGTCATTGATATATTTTTCAGCATTACCAATGGTTACTGCACCAAAGCCATCATTTAAGGTACAAGCACCTTCACACAAACGGTCCTGCGGACATACACGACCACATACCTCAGGTAAAGTATTTGTTTGATGGCAAAGCTCAGCAGCCTGGAAAATTTGGCCTTCAGCAATGAGTTTTAGCCAGTTTGGAATGTAGTTATGTACAGGACATTTCCATTCGCAATATGGGTTACCACAACCTAAACAACGGTGCGTCTGATTAGTTACAGTTTCCGAAGTAAAAGGTTTATAAATTTCCACAAACTCTGCTTTGCGGACAGTAATATCTTTTTTCTCTGGATCTTGACGTGGTACATCCAGAAATTGAAAGTCATTATTTAGGCGTTCTGCCATGTCTCTCTCCGTGGGTAGGCGCGGATTTCCTTGTTGCCCGCACCTGCCTATGTCTTTGCAGTCGTGGAATTATTGTGGGTCAGCTTGTGTAGTTTTCAAAAGCGATTGCAAGTTAGCAGCTTTTGGTTTTACAAGCCAGAATTTACGGCTGTAGAAGTCAAACTCGTTGCGGATTTTGTAAGCCCAAGCACTACCTGTTTCCTTGATGTGCTCGTCAATAATACGCAATAAGAATTCTTTATGATCTTCCATAGATTCGGTTGAAATACGGGTTAAGTCAATTAACTCGTGGTTGTAGTAATCTACAAAGTCATTATCGAGGTCAAGCACGTAAGCAAAACCGCCTGTCATACCTGCACCGAAGTTATGACCCACTTTTCCAAGCACAGTCACAACACCACCAGTCATATATTCACAGCAGTGGTCGCCTGCACCCTCAATAACAGCGAACGCACCAGAGTTACGAACTGCGAAACGCTCACCTGCTGTACCTGCAGCAAATAACTTACCGCCAGTTGCGCCATACAAACAAGTATTACCAATAATTGCTGTATTTTGTGTTTGGAAAGGTGAACCTTTTGGTGGGAAGATCGAAATACGACCACCAGCCATACCTTTACCTACATAGTCATTTGCATCACCTTCAAGACGGATGTGCAAACCACCAGCATTCCAAACACCAAGTGACTGACCAGCAGTACCTGTTAGGTTCATTACAACCGGATGTGCTTCCATACCCAAGTTGCCATAGCGACGAGCAATCTCACCCGATACACGTGCACCAATTGAACGGTCACAGTTCACGACATTAAAGTTGAATTGACCACCAGCGCTTGACTCAATTGCAGGAAGCATTTCTTCGACCATTCTTTCAGCCAATACGCCCTTGTCAAACGGTGCATTACCTTCTACTTCACAATACTGCGCTTTACCTTCAGCAGCAGGATGAGAAGTTAACAATGCACTTAAATCAAGATGAGCATGTTTCTCTGTTTCACCCGGTAAGACTTCAAGTAAATCTACACGACCAATCAAGTCTTTAAGTGAAGCTACACCAAGAGCTGCCAACCATTCACGCGTTTCTTCTGCAATAAAGTGGAAGAAATTAATGAGCATTTGTGGTTCGCCAATATAGTGCTCTTGACGTAAATGATCTTGTTGAGTCGCAACACCAGTCGCACAGTTGTTTAAGTGGCAAATACGTAGGTATTTACAACCTAATGCGATCATTGGTGTAGAACCAAAACCGAAACTTTCAGCACCTAAAATAGCTGCCTTAATAACATCAAGACCAGTCTTTAAACCACCGTCAGTTTGTACACGTACTTTGCCACGCAAGTCATTTACACGAAGTGCTTGATGCGCTTCACTCAAGCCAAGCTCCCATGGCGAACCTGCATGGTGAATTGATGAAAGCGGAGACGCAGCAGTACCACCGTCATAACCCGAAATAGTAATAAAGTCTGCATATGCTTTAGCAACACCTGCAGCAATCGTACCTACACCCGGCTCAGATACTAACTTCACAGATACCATGGCTTTCGGGTTAACTTGTTTCAAGTCAAAAATCAGTTGCGACAAATCTTCAATAGAGTAAATGTCATGATGCGGCGGAGGTGAAATAAGTGTCACACCCGGAACAGAGTAACGTAAACGTGCAATCAAGCCATTCACTTTACCACCTGGCAACTGACCACCTTCACCTGGTTTCGCACCTTGAGCAACTTTAATTTGCAAGACTTCAGCAGAAGTTAAATATGCAGGTGTTACACCAAAACGACCAGATGCAATTTGCTTAATTTTGGAGTTACGAATTGTGCCGTAACGCGCAGGATCTTCACCACCCTCACCAGAGTTTGAACGACCACCAATGGTATTCATGGCAATTGCAATTGCTTCATGGGCTTCTGGAGAAAGCGCGCCTAATGACATACCTGCCGAGTCGAAACGAGGCAAGATAGCTTCAACCGATTCAACTTGCTCAACCGGAATTGGATTGGTTGTTTTTAACTTAAATAAGTCACGAATAGTCGCGATCGGACGGTTATTCACTAACTCGGCATATTCTTTAAAGTCTTCGTATTTGCCAGAACGAACTGCCTTATGTAGCGAGTTAATCACGTCTGGGTTAAACGCATGATATTCTTTACCAAATACGAATTTCAGTAAACCACCTTGATCAATTGGTTTACGACTTGACCAAGCTGTTGCTGCTAATTTTTTCTGGTCATTTTCAAGATCAACAAAAGTTGCACCTTGGATACGACTTGGAACACCCAAGAAACACTGATCTACAACTTCAGAAGATAAGCCTACTGCTTCAAAAAGCTGACCACCACGGTAAGAAGCAACTGTAGAGATACCCATTTTTGAAAGAACTTTTAATAAGCCTTTCTCAATACCTTTACGGAAGTTTGCTTGTGCATGAATCGGATCACCTAAAAGCTCACCTTTAGCAATCAAGTCATTGATCACATCGTATGCAAGATATGGATAAACAGCAGTCGCACCAAAACCAAGTAATACCGCAAATTGGTGCGGATCACGTGCAAAACCAGTTTCAACCATAATGTTTGCATCAGTACGCAAACCAGTTTTAATGAGGTAATGGTGTACCGCACCCGTTGCAAGTGCAGCGTTTGCAGGTAAGAAACCTTCACGAATGTTTTTATCAGTTAAAACAATTAGGGTTTTACCATCACGAACAGCTTGTGCAGATTCTTCACAAATACGCGTAATTGCCGCTTGTAAACCTTCTGTTTCAGCATAGTTCAAATCAATATCAACTGCTTCATAACCCGGACGCTCAATGCTACGGATTTGCTGCATTTTTGAATTTGACAGTACAGGGCTAGAGATGATGATACGATCAGCATGCTCAGGGCCTTGTTCAAATACATTCTGCTCACGACCTAAACAGGTTTCGAGCGACATGACAATTGATTCACGCAGTGGATCAATTGGTGGGTTTGTCACCTGTGCAAATTGTTGACGGAAATAATCTGTCACATGGCGAACTTGACGAGACAATACAGCCATTGGTGTATCGTCACCCATAGAGCCAACTGCTTCCTGACCACTCTCAGCGATTGGACGTAATAACTGGTCGCGCTCTTCAAATGTCACCATAAACATTTTTTGAGCTGCTTTTAATGTTTCGCCAGTTAAACCTTTATCAACTAGTTGTTCTTCAAGTTCTGGATTTGCATTTAAGCGAATGGCATGATCACGTAACCATTCACGGTATGGACGCATGTTCTTCAAATGCGTACTAACATCTTTAGTATCAAGTACTTTACCTGTTAGGGTATCAACCACTAAGATTTGACCTGGGCCTACACGACCTTTAGAAACTACGTCTTCAGGTTCATAGCCCCAAACACCGATTTCAGATGCCAAGGTAATGTAATCATTTTTGGTAATGACCCAACGTGCAGGGCGCAGGCCATTACGGTCAAGCATACAAATCGCATGACGACCATCTTGAATAACGAGGCCTGCCGGACCATCCCAAGCTTCCATATGTTTTGAGTTGAACTCATAGAATGCACGTAAGTCTGCATCTAGAGTTTCTACATTTTGCCAAGCTGGTGGCACGAGCATACGTAAGGCACGGAATAAATCCATACCACCACCCACCAAGATCTCAAGCATGTTATCTAAGCTTGAAGAGTCCGAACCCGTACGGTTAACGATTGGATTAAGTTCAGTAAGACCTGGTAATAATGGGTTTTCGAATTTAGGAGTACGCGCTAATGCCCAATTACGGTTTGCTGTAATGGTGTTGATTTCACCATTATGTGCAAGGTAACGGAATGGCTGAGCCAAAGGCCAACGCGGTAATGTATTTGTAGAGAAACGTTGGTGGAATACCACAATATGCGATTTTAAGCGCTCATCTGCTAAGTCTGTATAGAACTCAGCAATTGCCGCAGGCATCATCAAGCCTTTATAGCTAATGACTGTTGAACAAAGCGTAGTCACATAAAATAACGGATCTTTTTGGAGTTGTTGTTCCGCACGGCGACGCGCCAAGAATAACTTACGGTTAAATTCAACCTCAGTTACACCCATTGGACAGTTCACAATGACTTGTTCAAAAGCTGGTAAAGATTGAAGTGCAATTTCACCTAATGCATCGTTGTTTGTAGGAACGATACGCCAAGCGAGAACACGTAAACCTTCTGACTCGATTTCTTTCGTTAAAATATTTTTAGAGTGCTGTGCTAATGCTGGATCAATATTTAAAAATACCGTACCCACAGCAAAAATTTCACTTAGTGTAATATCACTTAGTTTTTTTGCTTCATCACGGAAAAATTGCTTTGGCATCGCCAATAATAAGCCGCAACCATCTCCCGTCTTGCCATCTGCGGCAATACCACCACGGTGCGTCATGCAACTTAAACTGTGAATCGCGGTTTCTACTAGATGATGACTTGATTCACCCTTCATATGGGCAATCAGTCCAAAACCACAGTTATCCTTAAACTCATCAGGTTGATATAAACCTTGAGCGGGAGCTACAGTATTAGGCGATGGCATGTGCATAGCGTACCCTTCTTTCAATAAGGCTCTTTCGAGCGTCAAACAAACAACTTCTTTTTGCGATAGTGCCTACGGATGATAGTTAGCTCAATGTTTCGCAAACAAAAAATTTTGGGCTGATAAGCCAATATACGCTGTTCCATTTTTACGTACACTGGTTTTTGCTAGAAAAATGTTTTGACTTATTTCGCACTCTTTTAAAGCAGTTCGACCCCACGACTCTGCATAGAATTCACTTCTTAGAGGGCTAAAATAGTTTGCAGCACATTAATAAGCACAACAATAAAGCAAAAAGTGTGCCATATTAAAAAATTAAGACTAAACCCTTATATTTATTATAAATATAGTTATTTTATTCACGTTATCATGTAAGAAAATGACTAAATATGCACCACATCTGGTCAAAAAATATTATTATTTAACTAATTTGCACCATTTTTGCGCATATTAAGAGGTGGATTAATTCCCTTTTGTGCCCTCATTTGTGGCATTTTTCTGTTGTCCATCATTTATTCGTGTTTGCGCAGTTCTATTAGGTTGATCAATATTGGAATTTGATTGCTGTACATCAACCACATTTCCTTCTGCATCACGACGAACTATCGTCGTTTTTGTAGCTGAGTTTGTACTAGCCGCTTTCGGCTGAGCATTTGTAGCACTACTGGTAGCACCTGCCATCAATAAAGATTCATCAATTGTAGGCAAAGCAGCTGGACGCAATCGAACTTCATAAAGCTGATTATTACCACCTTTCATCTCATCTGCCCCCAAATCATTTACCAGTGAGGCATAACTTGAGAACTGTTGTGGCTGAGGTTTAACTGACTCAGGTAATTGCAGATTAATTTGTGTTAATTGCTGAATTGCATCTTCTGAACGTTTGAATGTGCCATAGACCAACACATACTGCTCTGCTTGTTGTTCCCCACTTAAGCGGAAATAAATAAATTTATTACGGTCGGTACGGTTTTTTAAAAAGTTTTTAATAATGTCTTCATCAGAGGCACGGAATAGCTCAAGCGTCCATTGTTTTTTATTTTCATTAATAAACTTTGTACCACGGAACTCAGGTTCATGCTCACCCGAAGCAACTGTTCGAGTGGTCAAATCTAGTGGACGGACTTCATCCGCTAAAGCACCCAGATTAGGAGTTGTAGCAACTTTCTCTGGTTGAATTTGTACAGGCGCCTCAGAATCAGCCGACTTTTCAACTTCAACCAGTTTTTTGCTATCGGTAATTACCCAAAAAATAAAAGCAAGGAATAAGCAGGCAATACCACCAACCAACCAGATATATTGTTGAACATTCTGCCAAAGTGTACGTGATACAGTCATGCTTTACCTTATTTATTATCCGTGTTGATTTGCCAAAATAGCCTGTTTCATCAATTCGACATCAAAGTCTTTGGTAATTACTGCTTGCCCAAGTTGCTTTAACAACACCAAACGTAATTGCCCATTGAGAACTTTTTTGTCATGAGCCATATATCCAAGGAAATCATCCAATGGAATTTGTGGACATGATATCGGCAAATTCGCACGTTGAATGATTTTTTTTGTACGAGCTACATCTTCATTTGAGATCCAGCCCAAACGTTGTGATAAATCTGCCGCCATAACCATACCGGTTGCTACAGCTTCACCATGTAACCATGTCCCGTAACCCAGATATGACTCAATCGCATGACCGAAAGTATGGCCTAAATTAAGTAAAGCGCGCTCACCTTGTTCTTTTTCATCATTCGCAACAATACGCGCTTTATGAGCACATGAACGATAGACAGCTTCTGCAAGTAAATTAGCATCTCTTGCAACAAGGCCATCCATATTTTCTTCAAGCCAAACCAAGAAATCTACATCACCTAAAAGTGCATATTTAATCACTTCAGCTAAACCAGCTGAAAGCTCACGTGCTGGCAATGTATTCAATTGTGCCATATCAGCTAAAACGACTCGTGGTTGCTGAAAAGCACCTAACATATTCTTGCCAAGCGGATGATTGATTCCTGTTTTCCCACCCACACTTGAATCGACTTGTGAAAGTAATGTGGTAGGAACCTGAACAAAATATACGCCACGTTGGAAACAAGCAGAAGCAAAACCTGCCATATCTCCAATCACACCGCCACCTAAAGCTAAAACTGTACAATCACGGTTAAAACCAGCTTCAAGCAACGCATCAAAAATTAAATTTAAATGTTGAATATCTTTATATTTTTCACCATCGGGCAGAATACAGGTCGCAACCGTTTTACCTAGACTCTTTAGAGCTTCCTGATAGTGGCTTAAATATAAAGGTGCAACTGTAACATTACTTACAATCATGACCTGTTGACCATGAATATATGGTTCTAGTAATTGTTTCGGGTCAAGTTGACTACCAATAAAAATAGGATAACGGCGTTCGCCTAATTCAACATGTAAAGTTTGCATGAATTTATAAAACCACTAGTCAGTTCGTCTATTTTAACTTGTTCGATAGAATAAGTTGCAAAATCTTTTGTGCAAGATCACGTGCAGCACCTTGATTTGTTTCAATCGTATAGTGTGCAACTTCGCGATACAAAGGATCTCTAATCTTTAATAAATCCCGCAGTTTTTGTTCAGGATTTTCAACTTGTAATAAAGGTCTGTTTTTATCGCGATAGGTTCTTTGTAGTTGTAATTCGACAGGAGTATAGAGATAAACAACAATTCCACGTTGCTTTAAAAATTCTCGATTAGGTGCTTGAGTAATGGCCCCTCCGCCTGTTGCTAGCACTAATGCTTTACGTGAAGTGAGTTCATTCAAGACCACAGTTTCACGGGTGCGAAATCCAACTTCTCCTTCTTTTTCAAAAATCCAGGGAATAGTTGCCCCTGTCTTGCGCTCAATTTCATGATCACTATCTAAAAATTCACGCCCTAATAGTTCTGCTAAATGACGTCCAACGGTTGTTTTTCCTGCCCCCATGGGCCCTACCAAATAAATATTTGGTAGGGTTTCAAACGCTTTGCTTGGCAAGGCGCCACCTATTTCAATTGCTTTCATTAAAAAATATATTAATGATTTCTCGCTAAAGTGTCATTAACAATTCGTGGTGTAACGAAAATCAGCAACTCTTGTTTATCATCAGACTTTACGTCTTTTCTAAATAAACGCCCAACTACAGGAATATCACCAAAGAAAGGAACTTTGGTTTGAGAATTCTTTGTCGTCTGCTCAAATACACCACCTAAAATGACAGTCTCCCCATTATCCACCAATACATTGGTATTGATATTATTCTTATTCAGAATTAATTCTCCATTCGGTGCCTCACCAGCTATAGAATCCTTAGAAATATCTAATTTCATTTGAATCTTGCCATCAGGTGTAATGCTCGGAGTAACATCCAGACTTAAGAGAGCATCTTTAAATGATGTTGTCGCTGCAGAACCAGCACCAGAAATGGTCGTCATTAAATAAGGAACTTGTTGACCTGTTGCAACTTTCGCAGTTTGTTTATCGGCAGTCATGACTTTAGGTGTTGAAATCACTTCACCATAGCCATCAGCTTGTAAAGCAGATAACTCAAGATCCAACATGAAGTCAGACATACTGATGAGCCCAAAGGCAATACTTCCCGCTGGATTAGAAACTCCCAAGTCAACGTTTAAGTTATCAGGGCGCTCAATAGTATATTTATAGCCTCCCGTAGTCTCATCTTTTTTAGGCTCACGCAAATTCCACAGGGTTGTTTCACTACCACCAACCAATAAGTTTTTATTATTGGTAATACCTTGCGAAAGAATACCCCACTTCACCCCAAGTTCTTTGGTAAATGATGTAGAGGCTCTTACAATACGTGCCTCAACCATGACTTGCTTAACTTGCACATCAAGCAACTCAATCATTTTACGAACTTTATCAATATTTTGTGCTGTGTCATTTACAATCAAGGTGTTAGTGCGTGAATCAGCTACAGCACTACCACGGGAGCTCAATAAACTCTCTAAAGCAAGAGTATCTGAATTGGCAGTACGGTTTGCAGCTGCCCCTTTTGCATCACGAGTATCTTCAATTAGCTTAAGTACATCAACCGCTTTCGCATAACTCATACGAATATAATCTGTTTGGATCGGAGCTAACTTAATTGTTTGCGCTAAGGCTTTTGCTTCATCATCTTCTGCTTTAATTAACTCAGCGACTGGTGCAATCCAGATCACGTTCCCGTTACGTCGTTTATCAAGGTTTTTCGTCTTTAAAATAATATCGAGTGCTTGGTCCCAAGGCACATCTTTCAAGCGTAGCGTGATATTACCTTGTACACTATCCGCAGCCACCATGTTGATACCTGTAAAATCAGCAAGTAATTGCAAAACACGGCGTACTTCAATGTCTTGGAAATCTAACGAAAGCTTATTACCAGAATAAGTCGGTGTCTTAGATGAAGAAGGTATACTTTTATCTTGTGGACGTTTTAAGCTAATCGTAAGTTTATTCTCAGCCTGATACGCCATATATTCATAGCTGCCAGATGACTGAATAGTAATTACACCAGCATCTTTTTCATTATAAGCATCAATACTTGAAACTGGCGTTGCAAAATCATTTACATTTAAACGGCGCGCTAAATGGGCCGGAATTTTTGTACCTAAAGTTCTTATAACAACTTTACTGCCTTGTTGTTGAACATCTACAGGTGTATTACTCCCTAAAAGGTCGACAACAACTAAGCCTTCTCCCTGATTACCACGTTGAAAACCAATATTTGAAACGCCTTGTTGTTGTACAGCGGCTACAGGTATAGGCTTATTACTGGTTTGGGCCGAATTAATTTTTAAAATGAAAGTATTACCTTCCACACGTGTTGTAAAAGCGCCAGCATCTTTTAGGTTTACGGTTAAACGTGAACGCTGGTCATCTGAAGTCACATCAACAGAACTTGCTTCATTGGTTGCAACTGCAATTTTAGACTGTTTTAAACTTTGCTGTGCCTTATCAAAATCTAGTATTAAACGTGAAGGATTTTCAAGTTGATAAGCTTGTGGCTGTGGTGGTAAGCCATTAAACATGACTCTAATTTCTGTGCCCTGACCTGCTATTTGCGTTGGTACAATATTGGTCATGCTGACCTGTGCAGATGCAGCCTGCATAATTGCAACAGCTACAACCCCCAAAGAAAACTGACGGAATACCTGATTCATTGTCTGACCATCCCCAATTAAATAATCTTTAAAAATACTTTTTCGTTGTTATTCCCTAAGTTTTAGGGTGCTGGCCCAATCAAGACCAATGTTCTCGGTCTCTCGACATAGCCTTCTCGACCATCTGGTACGATCTCAACCAAATCAATCTGGGTCGGGCTAATATGAGTAATACGGCCCTGATTCATACCCATATAATTACCCACTTGTACCCGTTCAATTTGATGATCTGGTGTTTGGATTAAAGCCAATATTTGACCACGATTATTACGCATGCTCCCTTTCATATTTAAAGCTTCAAGTGCATAACTTTCTAATGGCTGTGGCGTACGTGAGAAATTTGGATAAACCCGTTTTCCAGCCATAATCTTGAGTTCAGCAGCCAACGAGCTTGGCATAAATGGGCTTTTCAATTGATGAGCAGCATAATTAAATTGTGGTACAGGGGTAAAAATCGGTGCTGGTTCAATAGGTAACGGTGGCTGGTTACGGATACTTGCCATTTGCTGGTTCACAGCATCGATTCTTGAATCACATCCCACAAGGGCAGCACAAGCCAAAACATAAAGAGTAATTTGCTTAATTTTCATCATCACTCTCCTATTTCGGCTGAGCAGAAGTGCTAGTAGATGCAGAGGCTGCTGGAGCCTGGGCCGATTGTGTCGGTGTATCTGTTGCTTCTACATATCGATAAGTTTTCGCTTTAATAGAATAATTCAGTACAGGAATATCCGACTTACTATCTTTGGCTGGTGATGCATCAACAGTAAAATCGTGCATGGTTACAATACGCGGTAAAGCGGCAATACTACTTACGAAAGCTCCAAATGCGTGATAGTCCCCTGTAGCCTCAATTGCGATAGGTTGTTCGATAAAAATTTCTTGCTTAACTTCATTTTCTAAGCGGATATTTTTAAATTTCAATCCAGAGTTCACACCAGTTAAGTTAATATCTTCAACTAAACTTGGAATCTCTGTTTCTTTCGGCAACTGTTCTAATTGCTGGTTGAAATTTGCCTGCATCTCTTGAAGCTGCACTTGATACTGTTGAAGGTTACGTAATTTCGAGTCTTTTTCTCGAAATTCATTTAATAAATTACTTTCCTGAGCTTGAGCATTGTCAATTGCTTGTAGCTTTGGCTGAATAGCAACAAAATATCCCAAAGCTAACACAGCAAAGAAAATAAAAATCCAGCAAGTAATTTTTACAGATATTGGCCAACTACCATAGTTGTTCATATCCAGCGTATTAAATTGCTGAAGGAATTTATCTAAATTGAATTTCTTTTTCTTTGAAGCTGATTGCTCTAATGATAATTCTTGAAGTTCATCTTGACTCATTTGGCTGCCCCCGTGTCTTTAGCTACGGCTGGCTTATCAGCATCCTTATTCGTTGTGGTCACGCCCATTTCCCCCAAATCGACAGTCACAACAAAACTGCCATAATGATCTTCTACTCTAGGAAGAAGAGAGCTAGCAGTCTTATCTTTTTTATCTTCAGTCGCCAAGAAAGAGCTCATAAAAGCATTACGATACCAAGGAGATGCTTCAAGATTACGGAGTAATTCAGCTACCGTATTTGGACTTTCAGCCTTACCCTCTATTGTAAATTTATCCCCGGTTCGGCTAAATTTAGTGAGATACATTGCTGGTGGTGTGACTCGAACAAGTTCATCAACTAGTCGCACCACTACTGGACGTTGACCCTGCAAATCTTGAATCAACTTCATGCGCTCAATAATGGCATCACGCTGTTCTTGTAAACCGTTTAATGCTTTTAATTGCTGATCAAGATTTTGATTTGTACTTGTAATAAGTTGGTTTGCCTGCGTTTGATCATCTAGTTTATGATCAAAATAGAACCATCCCCCAAATACGGTTGTAATCCCCAAAACAACCACCCCAAAGCATAAAGTTATAAATTGTTTTTTTCGTTGCTCCCTCAGCTCTTCACGCCAAGGTAGTAAGTTAATTGTTGCCATTAATCAAAACTCCTTAAAGCCAAGCCACACGCCACCATTAAAGATGAAGCATCATTTTCAATTTTTTGAACGTCGACTTGAGGAGAAAAGCCCATTTGTAAAAATGGATTGGCAATAGTGACACGGTAACCTAATTTTTGCTGCAAAAGTTTAGCAAGGCCTGGAATGTTAGCATTCCCCCCTGCAAGCAAAATATGGTCAATTTCATTGAATTGGGATGAAGAAAAGAAAAACTGTAATGAGCGAGCTGCCTGCTGAACTACAGCATCTAGAAACGGATCTAGCACTTCAATTTCATAGTCATCTGGTAAAGTGCGGTCTTTTTTCGCTCGGCTTGCTTCTTCTAAAGACAAACCATAACGACTTTGAATTTCAAGCGTAAGTTGTTTGCCACCAAACACTTGCTCACGGGTATAAACAATCTTGCCGTTTTGCATGACAGATAATGTCGTCATGGTATGGCCAATATCTAAAATCCCTATCGTATTTGCACCCATCGGTAAGCTATCAGCAAACACACTAAAAGCACGTTCGACCGCATAACTCTCGACATCTGCCAATTTAGGATTCAAATCTGCCAACTCAAGGACTTCAACGCGTGTTTCAACGTTTTCAGTTCTTGTTGCGACCAAAAGAACATTTACACGATTTGGATTTGAAAGACGATCAGGCAAAACCTCAAAATCAAGGCTCACCTCATCCAACGGGAACGGTATGTACTGCTCCGCATCCACACGAATCTGAACTTCACGTTCGTCATCGCTCATATCTGCATCCATTTCGATAGTTTTATGAATAACCGTCGATGTCGGAACAGCAATTGCAGCATTTTTGGTCTGGGGATTTGCTAAATTCATCGCCCGTTCCAAAGCCTCTGCCACTGCTTCTGGATTTAAGATATTTTTTTCAACTACACTGTTTTCAGGTAAAGGCATCAAAGCATAGCTTTCCACCCAATATTTACCGTTCTTGACAGAGAGCTCTAACAACTTAACAGAAGTCGAACTAATATCGACGCCCATTAACCCCTTATTAGGTTTACGATATAACCTGAGCACACTATTGTCCTATTATTTTTTTATCCCCAAAAAAAATTACAAACCAATAATCTCGGTCTTTATTTTTACACGGATACAATATCTCATCTAACAATCCGCATGTCTAAAGGCTATACTGACCACAATTAGTTTGTATTCGATCTTATTAAAGCTTACTTATCATGAAAAAGCTATCCAGTTTGGGCTTCGTGCGTCCAATTTTTTTGATCATTATTATTATCTTAGTCTCACTTCCGATGGGATTTTATGGCATGTATCTCTATATTGCCCCAACCCTCCCGGAAATGAGTTCACTAAAAAAAGCACCGCTTTTAAAGCCATTGCAAGTCTATACAGCCGACAACCAACTTATTGCTGAGTACGGTGGTAAGCTTTCTATTCCGGTTGAATACAAACAAATTCCTCCTACTTTTATTCATGCCTTCCTAGCAGCAGAAGATTCTTCTTTCTTTGAACACAGTGGCATTAGCTTTAAAGGTTTAGGTCGTGCTTTGAGTGAAAGTGTGACTGGTTCTGATGTGCAAACAGGTGGTTCGACCATCACCATGCAGGTTGCAAAGAACTATTATTTAAGTCCAGAAAGAACATTAAAACGCAAACTAACAGAAATCTTTTTGGCTCGAAAAATTGAGCAAAACTTATCTAAAGAAGACATCTTAAGTCTTTATGTCAATAAGATTTTCTTGGGTAAAAATGCTTACGGTATCGCAGCTGCTGCAAAAATTTACTATAACAAGAGTATTAATGAGCTTAGCATTGCTCAAATGGCTATGATTTCTGGCTTACCGAAAGCACCGTCTAAATACAACCCGGTTGTTAACCCAGAGCGCGCACTTGAACGCCGTAACTGGATTTTAGGACGTATGTTGCAGCTCGGTTATATTTCTCAAGCAGAATATCAAAAGGCTGTTGCAGAGCCAATTAACTTGAACATGCCTAACCGCGACCTAAATAATATTCACCCATATGCAGGTGAAATGGTCCGTTCAGAGCTTGTAAAACACTTTGGTGAACAAGCAATTGACTCAGGCTATAAGGTTTATACAACTATTAATGCCCAACGTCAGGCTATTGCAGAGAAATCTGTACAAGATGGCTTAGAAGCTTATGACCGTCGTCATGGCTGGCGTGGAGCTGAAGCACATGACAAACCATTAAGCCAATTTAGAGCTTATGCCAACACCTATCCAGCAGAAGTGACTAAAGTAAATAGCAACTCTTTTGAAGCATTAATGCAAGATGGCTCAACAGTTACTGTGCAATGGTCTGGCATGTCATGGGCACGCCCCTATCGCAATGCGAATAGTGTAGGTGGAGCACCTTCACGTGCATCTCAAATTGTTAAAGTGAAAGATATTGTTCGTTTACGACCAAATGATACCAAAACTGCATGGTCGTTAGTTCAAGTACCAAAAGTTCAAGGCCAGCTTATTGCAATTAACCCAAATGACGGCTCAATTGAAGCCATTGTTGGTGGTTATAATTTCTATCAATCAAAATTTAACCGTGCTTTACAAGGCTGGCGTCAGCCTGGTTCTACCATCAAGCCATTCCTCTATGCTTTAGCGTTAGAGCGTGGTATGACTCCTTACAGCATGGTCAACGATAGTCCAATTACCATTGGTAAATGGACACCGAAGAACTCTGATGGCCGTTATCTAGGTATGATCCCTTTACGTCGTGCTTTGTATTTGTCGCGTAATACCGTATCAGTAAGACTTTTACAAACAGTAGGGATTGAACGTACTCGCCAGTTATTCATGGATTTTGGGTTACAAGAAGATCAAATTCCGCGCAACTACACGATTGCTCTAGGTACACCTCAAGTGTTACCAATTCAAATGGCAACAGGTTATGCAACGTTTGCAAACGGTGGTTACCGTGTTCAACCACATTTCATCCAACGTATTGAGGATGCATACGGCAAAGTTATTTACGAAGCTAAACCAGAATATGCATGTATTCCATGTATTAATGCCCCTGAAACCAAAGGTGATGCGCAGACAACTACACCAGATGATCAAGTTGTTGAAGTTACCAATAAAGAGTTAGAGCAGAAAGAAAAGGCAGCTAAACAGCTTAACCTTAAACAAACTGATAAAAATAACAGTCAATATCGTCAAGCTCAGCGTATTTTAAAATCAAGCTCAGCTTATGATATGGCAAATATCTTACGTGATGTAATTGAGCATGGTACAGGTCGTGCTGCGCTTAAAATTGGTCGTAGTGACTTAGGTGGTAAAACAGGTACAACGAACGATGCAAAAGATGCATGGTTTGCGGGCTTTAATGGCAAGTTAGTTGCGATTACATGGGTCGGCTTTGACCAACCGACGACACTTGGTCGTCGCGAGTATGGCGGTATTGCGGCATTGCCAATCTGGATTAACTTTATGGACCAATCCCTAAAAGGTACTCCAGCAGCTTGGGTGAGTTTAGATAAAGATGCTCAGGCACCAATTTCTCGTGACAAACAAGCCGTCGTTACTGAGGTAACAGATAAGAAAACATATCGTGCTGCACCACCATTAGCACGTCCACTCTATCGTCCTGCACCGCCACAACCGAAAGCTAACACCAATAATGACTTTGATGACTTACCTGGTGAGGAAATTGTAATTCCATCTAAAGCAGCGCCTCCAGCAATGAAGCCTTCACAAGGAGCAGCGCCGAAGCGTGACAAAGATGAATTAGAAAACTTGATTAACCAAATTGAGTAAAAATAAAAAAGCCATCGTTAGATGGCTTTTTTATTACGTTTTTGAAAAAGATATATTTGAAATGAGGCTGTTACTTGCAAGTGTGATTGCTGTTCCAATTGCATACGGCGCTCTGGAGAGGCCTTATATGCATATGGGGTCATAGCAATCAGATTCTTTAACGCTTCTTGGTCAAGTAATAAAGGAGCATCTATAACTTGCTGTTCTTTCAACTCAAATAAATCTTGCAGTTGTTCAACAAATTTTTGCGGTGTGTGCGGATTGACCTGCTCAAACAGTGCTTCACGCATCGCATATAAATGTTCAGTTGCAGGTGTGACAACAATTAAATACCCATCATCTTTTAGCACACGTAAAATTTCTGCTTGTGGAATCGGGCTAAAAAGGCTGGTACACACATCCATACTTTGATCAATTACAGGTAAAGTTGCTCCTGTACCCACAACCCAAGTCACTTTGTCATTTAACTTTGCTGCACGTTGTACTGCATTTTTTGCAATATCTACGCCTATACACTGCTCAACAACATGCTGCATTGCACTGGTGTAATAACCCTCGCCACAACCAATATCAAGTACAGCTTTGGCTTTAAGCTGTTTCAGTAAATCGACTACAGCTTGCTGTAAAGGTTGATAATAGCCTCCTTGTAAAAAGGCACGGCGCGCATCTACAGACTCAGGAGTATCCCCCGGATTTTTACTGTGTTTATGCTGTACAACGTGTAAGTTCACATAACCTTGTTTTGCAATGTCATAACTATGGCCCTGATCACATCGCCAAGTTTTACTTACTAATTCGAGTCTCTGACGACACACGGGACACATTAAATTTTGCATAGTCACTTCTAATTATTCTCTTGTTCTTTTTGCTGTAAATAAGCCTTTGCTTGCGTACCAACAAAAGTACGGCCCGCATTTGTTCCATTAATCCATTCATCTACTTCAAACAAATCAAATAAACCAATTTTAATTAAAGTCGGAATCGCAATTTTTAATTCCTCTTCAATTTGGCCTCTTTGCCCTGCATTATATAAATCAATGTTATGCAGCATCGTCGCTACTGTTCCAGTTTGTACCTGACTGCCATCTTTAAGTACAACTTGAGGTAACACTTCCCCATCACTAACCACTTTTTGGTTAATTACAGATAATTGGTCTAGCCCAACAACCTTTGTCATTTACCTCTCCAATAAAAAAAGCCAGTAGAAACTGGCTTTATATTGACACCAAAATAATTTCTAGCGCAATTTTAAGGTCATTAGGCCTAAAACCACTAGCATAATCGTAATAATCCAGAACCGGATAACCACTTGGGTTTCTTTCCAGCCTTGTTTTTCATAGTGATGATGTAAAGGTGCCATCAAAAATACGCGCTTATTCCGCATTCGCAACGACCCGATTTGCAAGAAGACCGATACAGCCTCCATCACAAAAACACCACCCATAATCGCAAATACGATTTCTTGGCGTACCATAACGGCAATTGTTCCAAGCATTGCGCCTAGAGCTAAAGCCCCCACATCACCCATAAAGACTTGAGCTGGATGGGCGTTATACCAAAGAAATGCCAAACCTGCACCAATCATGGCAGAACAGATTACAACCAGTTCTGAAGTATATTTAACATATGGAATATGCAAATAATTAGCAAAACGGATATCGCCAGATAAGTAAGCAAATACGCCTAAACCAGAAGCAACCATAACGACTGGCATAATGGCTAAACCATCTAAACCGTCAGTTAGGTTAACTGCGTTAGACGCACCATTAATTACTAAATAAGTGAATACAATAAATGCCAAACCTAATGGAACAATAGAAAGTGGAATTGAAAGATTCTTAAAGAAAGGAATCAATAAATCCAGCATATTTGCAGTGTGTTCTGCATTAGATTGTTCAGTTGCAATTAAATATAAGGCGATACCAGCACCGAGTGACGCAATAGAAGTCCAGAAGAACTTCTTACGAGCAGGTAAACCTGCATTGTCTTTATAGCGAATTTTAATCCAGTCATCTGCCCAGCCAACTGCGCCGAATACAACCATTACACCAAGCACAATCCAAACATAAGGGTTAGATAAATCAGCCCATAACAAAGTACTAATACCGATTGAGAGTAGGATTAAAATCCCGCCCATCGTCGGTGTACCCATTTTTTTAGCATGATTTTCAGGAGCAAATGAACTTACTGCCTGACCGTATTTTAACGCCTGTAATTTACGAATCATGATCGGCCCGAGAACCAAACCAATGGTCAGTGAGGTTAATACACTGAGTAAAGAACGTAATGTTAAATAACGAACGACCTGAAACGAACTGTGATAGCCCGCAAGGTGTTCAAACAACCATAACAGCATTTAAAGTTTCTCCATCAAATCAGCCATCAACGTTTCCATATGAGTAAAGCGAGAACCTTTAAACAGGAAACTCATGGACTGTGGTTGATGTGTTTGGATTAGATTGATTAAAAATGGAAGCGTCTCAGCTTGAGTCTGAAATGCTTTCAATTTATTAGAATGAAGGCCTGCACCTTCGAGAGCTGCTGAGGCAAACTGCCCCACTGCAATAATATGGTCTAAAGGAAGCTCGGCGAGGTCGCGACCTAAATCGTGATGTTCTTGCCAACTGCTATTACCTAACTCACCAATATCCCCCATCACCATGACTTTAATGCCATTTTGTTGAAGTAATACTTGTGCCGCAGCACGCATGGACGTTGGATTAGCGTTATAAGTATCATCAATAAACAAGTAAGGCGCTTTTTGAATAAAGTTCAAACGACCTTTCGCACCTTGCGCTTGCTCTAAACCTTTTACAATATCTTCTAGGCTAATACCTAATGCTAAAGCAAACGCTACGGCTGCCGTTGCATTTTGTACATTATGCTCACCAGCAAATGGCAATCTTACAAGGCTAGAACCTTGAGGCGTATGTAGCTGAAAATTGGCAGACTGCGGCAATAATTCAATATCTGTAGCAAAGACGTCACCACCTGTACCAAAGGTAGAGATTTGATGACCTTTCGCAGCTTCACGAATCTCGGTAGTGAAGTCGTCTTGTTGCGGAACAATGGCAACGCCCTGAGGCAAAATATGACGATAAATTTCCGATTTAGCACGGCAAATACCATCACGCCCGCCGAACTCGCCCAAATGAGCAGTTCCAATATTTAAAATGCCAGCAACGTGTGGCTGAACAAGTTTTGATGTGTAATCAATTTCGCCTTGATGACTTGCGCCAAGTTCCATCACTGCATACTGATGTTCCTTACGAAGCTCGAGCAGCATCATCGGCACGCCTAGGTCATTATTTAAGTTGCCTCGGGTAATGAGTGTGGGTGCTAAACGAGACAGTATGCTTCCTAGCATTTCTTTGGTGGTGGTTTTGCCACTACTGCCTGTTAAAGCAATCACTTTCAATTGAGCATTTTGTTCGCGGCGATAAGCACCTAATTGCCCCAAAGCCAAACGAGTATCAGCAACCACAAGCTGAGCAATATCAACATCTAATGGACGTTCAACAATAGCGATTTGACAACCATTTGCTGCAACTTGTGCAACGAAATCATGTGCATCGAAACGCTCACCTTTTAGTGCTAAAAAGGCGTCCCCACTTTCTGCATGACGTGAGTCAGTCAAAATACGTTTAATTTCAGTTTGAGGGATCTGGTCTTTATGCCAGTAACCCTGCGTTGCCTGTTGTAATTGTTGAGCTGTCCACGGTTCCAAAGGCACGGTACTGGTGGTTGAAGTATGCATAATTTTTCCTATTGTGCAGGGTAAGCAGCATCTACCGTATGATGTTGTGCATCAATCGCAGAACGCACTTCAACCACATCATCAAACCAGTGACGCACACCATTAATTTCTTGATAATTTTCATGTCCTTTACCGGCAATCACCACAATGTCACCAGCTTGAGCTTGCTCTGCAACAAATTTAATGGCTTCACGTCGGTCATGAATTTCATGCATACGATGCCCTGAAAAATCGATTCCTTGCTTCATGTCAGCAAAAATCTGTTCAGGGTCTTCTGTTCTTGGGTTATCTGAAGTCAAAATAACCGGATTTGCGCCATCTAAAGCAGCTTGGGTCATGAGTGGACGCTTACCACGATCACGATCACCACCACATCCAAATACTGCCCAAAGCTCATTAGAAACATGACGCTTTAATGTTTTAAGCACTTGAATCAATGCATCTGGCGTATGAGCATAATCGACTACAAATAGTCGCTCATCATCACGAATGACTTGCATTCGGCCTGGGGCACCAACTAGTTTAGGAACAAAATCAACTAATGCTTGTAAATCGAAACCAGCTTGCTCAGCAGCTATGAGTGCAGCAATCAAATTTTCAACATTGAAATGACCTAATAGCGGACTTTCTACCGCAAATGAACCTTGCAGCCCCATCAAATTAAAGGTTGCACCTGCCAAGCTATAACTTAAATCGGTAATGTAATAATCAGCTGTATTTTGAGTAAGCGAATAAGTCAAAATTTTAGGTTGTGCTGGATTATTCTGTGCAGACTTAATCATTAAATCTGCATGAGTATCATCTAGATTAATCACAGCAACTTTTAACGAATTAAACTGGAACAAACGAGCCTTTGCTTCTGCATAAGCTTCTAGGGTGCCATGATAATCGAGGTGGTCACGACTTAAATTACTATAAACAGCAATTTCAATATCACAACCATTTAGTCGGCCCTGCTCAAGACCATGTGAACTCGCTTCTAAAGAAGCAAAAGTTGCACCCTGCTTAGCATAAGCATGTAATTCATTTTGTAATTGTAGAGCATCAAGAGTGGTATGCGTAGAAGGTGTCAAGTCCGGTAAAATACCATTACCAGTCGTCCCCATCACTGCACAGCGCTGCTGTTGTGAACTAATTAACTCAGCAATTAAGCGAGAAATAGTCGTTTTACCATTCGTTCCTGTTACAGCAATAATCCGTAATGGTTTAACTGTATCAGTCTGTTGTAAATAACGTTTTTGCCACTCACCCATGCGCTGGCGCACATCAGGACATACCCACTCATTTGCCACACCTAATTCGGTTTCACTAATAACAGCGAGCGCTCCATTTGCTAAAGCTGCTTCAGCAAATGTACGTGTTTTTTCAGGTTGGCTATAACTGGTCAAAGCAATAAAAATTTGGCCTGTTTCGATTTTACGACTATCTAAACCAAAGCCATGAAATGGCTGGTGAGGCCATTGAGCATCAATCTCGATTGGATTAATTTCTTGAAAAGAAACAGTCATAGCTTACCTGCGAGTAGGATTCTGTGGAGTATTAAGTGGCTTATCAAGCGGCACGTTCATTAAACGTAGCGACTCTTGCATAATACGAGCAAAAACTGGGGCAGCAACCAAACCACCGTAATAACGACCTTGTGGATTTTCCACAACCACAATAACAGCTAGACGCGGATCACTGATTGGTGCAACGCCGGCAAATAAAGCACGATATTCACTATTTGAGTAACCCTTACCATCAGCACGCAATTTATGAGCGGTACCTGTTTTACCACCTACTCGATAGCCTGGAATATTGGCTTGTGTCGCTGTACCACCCGGCATAGTCACTTGCTCAAGCATTAACAAGACTTGATCAGCAATTTTCGGATTAAGAACCTGCTCACCCTTAGGTGCCTGATCTAATTTATGCAAGCTTAATGGCATTTTTACGCCATGATTTGCAAGCATGGCATAGCCTTGAGCCAATTGAAGGATAGTTGCGTTTAGACCATAACCATAAGCCATAGTACCAATTTGAGAAGAGTTTAATTTACTTACAGGAAGTACTAAACCAGAACTTTCCCCTGGGAACTTCACAGCAGAACGCTTACCAAAACCAACACGATTAAAGAAGGTCGGCAATGTCTCTTTTGGAAGTGATAATGCAATTTTTGCAGAACCCACGTTTGAAGACTTAATAATGACGCCTGTTACGGTCAAAGTCCCGTAGTTATGGGTATCACGAATGGTATGCCAACCTAAACGCATTGAACCAGGTGAGGTATTTACAATGGTATTTGGTGTGTATTGACCCGTTTCTAAAGCAGCAGAAATTGTGAATGGCTTCATGGTTGAACCTGGCTCGAACATATCGATCGCACCACGGTTACGCATAGCATCTTTATTAGACAAGCCATTCTTATCATTCGGGTTATAAGATGGCCAACTGGTCATAGCCAAAATTTCACCCGTTTTAACATCAACCGCAATAGCCGTTGCTGAACGTGCATTATTCGCGACACCAGCAGCCGTCAATTCACGGTACATAATGTACTGTAAGCGAGAGTCGATACTTAAAGTGATATTCTCACCCGGCTCACCCTCACGGATTACTTCAGAAACTTTTAAACGGTTACCGCGCTTATCACGAATAATTTTTTGTTCGCCATCTACACCGGAAAGTTGTTTATTCAACTGCATTTCCAAGCCTTCAACCCCCTGACCCTCACTGTTGGTCAAGCCAATAATTTGAGCATTTGGCTGTGGTTGCGGATAATAACGTTTATAAGTTTTTTCTGCGTAAACCCCTTGGAAGTTACCTTTCATAATGAGGTCGGCTTGTTGCGGTGGTACTTCTTTCTTCAAAACCAAATAGCGAGAACGCGGACGTGCATTCATCTGTTTTTTAAGATCAGCACGGTCAACACCGACCACATCGGCAAGCTCATCTAGGTTTAAATTTTTATCTGGTAACTGACGTTTTAATTTACGATTCTTCGGATCTTGTTTTAGTTCAGCTGTAATTTGATCGTATAAATGTTTGGTTTCAAAATAATCACGTGGGTCCATCACAATTTTCATGATTGGACTACTAATCGCTAAAGGTACACCGTGACGATCACTAATCACACCACGCATGGCTTCTACACGTTCAGTACGCAAAATATTGGCATTGGCCTTATTTTGTAAAAAGTCCTTATTAATAATTTGAACGTAAAATGCACGTGCAATTAATACCACAAAACACAGTAGCACCACTGCCCAGAGCAGATAAAACCGCCACATATCAAAGGCAAGACTTGGTTTTTCCGAAATAGACTGCTGTTTTTTTCGTGTTTGCTTTGTTCGCTTATCTACCATACAGCAAGGCCTTACTTATTTTGCTCTGAGGTCATCGGTAAAGAAATTACCACCGTTTCTGCAGCCGGTGGCGAAAACATTCGTAATTGTGTCACAGCACGTGTACCAATTTGAGCAGTCGCACCAAATGTTTGTTGCTCAATCAATAAACGTCCCCATTCAGCATTGAGGTCGTCACGTTCACGCATATAAGAGCTTAACTCTCTATAATCATGACGGTATTCAAATACCTGTAATACCACCATCATGGCACTGATAAAAACCAATGCCACCATGACTGTATATACCACAACTTTTTTGACCACTTTATTTTCTGTGGTTTCGATTTCATCACTGCTTTTCATTACGCGCCTTTTTGTTCCAAGCGTTCAGCAACCCGAAGCCATGCACTACGTGAACGTGGGTTCGCTTTTACTTCTTCTTCACTCGCACGAACCCGTGAAATTTTCTTTAATCTTCTCGTATCAATCTGTTGTTGAGGCATGCCCCAACCAGAGTCCTCTGCAAGCGTTGATTCTTTTTGAATAAACTGTTTGATCAACCGGTCTTCAAGCGAATGGAAGCTGATCACAGACAAACGTCCTTTTGGTTTAAGCAAGTCTACAGCTTGCGGCAAAAACACTTCAATATCATCTAGTTCTTTGTTAATAGCAATACGAATTGCCTGAAAAGTACGCGTAGCCGGATGCTTATGTTTTTCCCATTTTGGGTGGGCTGTTTTTACAAGTTCAGCCAATTGTGCTGTCGTATCTAATTTTCCAGCCTGTTTAATTGCTTTAGCAATACGTCGACTATATCGTTCTTCACCATATTGATAAATGATATTCGCCAACTGCTCCTCTTCAATTTCAAGCAACCACTCGGCAGCCGTCAATCCTTTAGAGTTATCCATACGCATGTCCAAAGGACCATCTTGCATAAAACTAAAGCCGCGTTCAGCTTGATCTAATTGAGGAGAAGACACACCTAAGTCTGCCATAATTCCATCGACACTTTGCACCCCAATTTCCTGCATTTTTTCTTTAATTTCAGCAAAACTTGCATGAATAATGGTAAATCTTGGGTCTTCTTGTGCTAAAGCAGCCGCAACTTCCAGAGCTTGAGGGTCTTTATCAAAGGCATATACTCGGGCATTTTCATCGAGTTTAGACAATAATAAGCGCGTATGCCCGCCCCGTCCAAAGGTTGCATCGATATACACCCCAGTTGTGCGATCTGCCAATAAGCTTTCAACGGTCTCAAAAAGTAAGACAGAAATATGCGACATAGGAGTTAAATCATAGCGTAAAAATGTAACTGCACATTATCACCTTGTTTATGATGAACACCAAACGGCTTTTTGTAGGAAAATATTAATTTTTCATAGAGAAAACCGTTTTCTTTGCATTTTTTAAGCAAAATAAAAAAGCAAGCTTACCTTTTCAGGTTTACTTGCTTCAATATTAAAAGTTTAAGTAATTTTTAAACGGCTACTCTAAATATATTTATCTTTACTATTTCCCTTCATAAATCTGATCGAAGATGGCTCCATTGGCAAAGTGAGTTTGCTGAGCTTTTGCCCACCCACCAAAAACATCGTTAATAGTAAATAATTTAATTTTTGGAAATTGTGCTGCATATTTTGCAGCGACCTGAGGATTACGTGGACGGAAATAATGTTTAGCGGCCAACTCTTGTCCTAAAGGTGAATATAAGAAGTTGAGATAGCCTTTAGCTAAAGTACGGTTACCGTCCTTGTCGACTGTTTTATCTACAATCGCAACAGAAGGCTCTGCCAAAATTGAAATGGATGGATAAACAATTTCATATTTATCTTTATCAAGCCCTTTAGTTGCCAATAATGCTTCATTCTCCCAAGAGAGTAGAACGTCTCCAATTCCACGCTCAGCAAATGTAGTCAGCGAACCACGTGCCCCAGAATCTAGCACTTTGACATTGTGATAAAGTTTTTTAACCAGCTCTTTTGCTTTAGCATCATTTCCACCCGGCTGTTTTAAAGCATATCCCCATGCAGAAAGATAAATCCAGCGCGGTGCTCCCCCCGTTTTCGGATTAGGCGTAATAATTTCAACACCAGGTTTAGTTAAGTCATTCCAATCACGAATATTTTTTGGATTACCTTTCCTAACCAGAAAAACAACTGTGGAGGTATAGGGCGCAGAGTTATTAGGAAACTCTTTTTGCCAGTTCGGCTGGATATATCCGGCTTTAACAATTTCATCAATATCATTCGCTAAAGCCAAAGTCACCACATCTGCTTGAAGGCCTGTCGCTACAGCTCGAGCCTGTTTCCCAGAGCCACCATGGGATTGTTTAAAATCAACGTCCTGACCTGTACGTTGCTTCCAGAACTTTCCAAAAGCCTGATTATATTCTTGATAAAATTCGCGAGTTGGATCATAAGAAACATTTAAAAATGTAGTCGCAGCCTGTACTGCACTTACGGCTAACCCCATATATGTAGCGACCGCAATTATTGCTATTCTTTTCATTTATAAAAACCAATTTCATTTTTAAACTATACTATATTTTTATGTTTTCATTTTTCCATCAAATACTTATAACAATTCAAGGTTTACTAATCACTTTAAACGATATAAATTTTGCTTAGTTTTTATTCATAATTTCGAAAAGTTTTGTAATTATTCTTATAGTTTATTTATAGTCTTCACTTTATCTACACATTAATTTGTTAAATAATGAGACGTAATGGATACAGATAGGCTACATTTGAAAGATACCAAGGTGAAATAAAGGTGTTTTTTGTAAAAAGTGTGACATAGTTCTACTTTTTTATTAAAATTTATGTTTGAATCGTAGCGTTACCGTAATTTACATTTGGTTAAACTCAAAAAATAGACGAAATGTACGTACTGAGGGGATGAGTAAAAATGAAAACTAAGTATGGAAAAGCTTTGAGTTTGGGTTTGGTGCTCAGTTTTGCATCACAATTATCTGTTGCCGCAGCACTCAAAGATACACCAACCAAAAGCGTTTCGGACCGTCAGTCTTCGCTTATTGAAAAAGCGCTAGACCAACAAAAACGCAATACTATAGCCTTACCATCTACAGATGATGAGCTAAAAGTACTTAACACTATTCGTGTAACACCTACTCAAAATTTTCTTGCTGCACAGCATGAACGTTTTTCACGTTTTGTTCAGGCAATCTTCCAGCCACATACTTCTTAATATTTGAAACAGCCCCTCATCGTTTCAAATTAAGCCCAGTCTGCCGTTAAATAAAAACGTCAGAATACTGGGCTTTTTCGTTATAATAGTTTCAATTTTTATTTTGACCCATTATCTATGAAAGTTCGTACTCGTATTGCACCTTCTCCTACTGGTTTCCCTCATGTTGGTACTGCCTACATTGCCTTATTCAACATGTGTTTTGCGAAACAACATGGCGGGGAATTTATTTTAAGAATTGAAGATACAGACCAACTTCGCTCTACACCAGAATCTGAAAAAATGATTTTAGATTCTTTACGCTGGTTAGGTTTAAACTGGTCTGAAGGTCCAGATGTGGGTGGCCCACACGCGCCTTATCGCCAATCAGAGCGCATGGGAATTTATAAGCAATACGCGTTAGAACTTGTTGAAAAAGGTCATGCTTTTTACTGTTTCGCGACAGCAGAAGAACTAGATCAAATGCGTGCTGAACAGCAAGCACGTGGTGAAACACCAAAATATGATGGCCGTGGCTTAAAGCTTTCTCAAGAAGAAGTCACTCGCCGTCTTGAAGCGGGTGAACCTCATGTCATTCGTATGAAAGTGCCTGAAGAAGGCGTATGTAAATTTAATGATTTACTACGCGGCGAAGTAGAAATTCCTTGGGCACAAGTCGATATGCAAGTTCTTCTTAAAACAGATGGCTTACCGACTTATCATTTAGCAAACGTAGTTGATGACCATTTAATGGAAATCACTCATGTATTGCGTGGTGAAGAATGGCTTCCATCTGCACCAAAGCATCAATTACTTTACCAATATTTTGGTTGGGAAATGCCAACGCTTTGCCACATGCCATTGCTACGTAACCCAGATAAATCAAAATTATCTAAACGTAAAAACCCAACATCAATTAACTACTACCGCGATATCGGTGTTCTACCAGAAGCCTTACTCAACTATTTAGGCCGTATGGGCTGGTCAATGCCAGATGAGCGTGAAGTATTTACTCTTCAAGACATGATGGATCACTTTGATATCCAACGTGTATCTTTGGGTGGTCCGATTTTTGATGTCGAAAAACTCAATTGGTTAAATGGCCAATGGATCAAAGGCTTAACACCAGGCCAACTATTAGACCGTTTACTTACTTGGAAAAGTGATCGCAGCACTTTAGAAGACATTGCTGCCGCTATTCAACCACGTATTAATTTACTTTCTGAAGCCGTGAATTGGGCTGGTTTTTACTTTAACCATATGCCACAAATTACAGCCGAAATGTTTGAAAGTAAAAAATTGACTCAAGAACAAGTTCGTCAAAGCCTACAATTTGCAATTTGGCGTCTTGAAGGTCAGTTTACTTGGAATAATGACACGGTTAGCCAAACCCTAATGGACTTGGCAAATCAGATGGGTATTAAATTACGTGACTTTATGCCAGCGTTCTTTATTGCAATTGCCGGCTCAACCAGCTCAACACCAGTGATGCAATCAATGGTTACGCTTGGCCCTGATTTAACCTTTGCTCGTTTACGACATGCATTAGAAATTGTTGGTGCACCGAGCAAAAAAGAAGTAAAAATCTGGGAAAAGCTCAATGAAAGCTTAAAATTGCCGAAAAATGAAGCAACTAGCGAAGCTTAATTCATTTTTTTATTGACGTGTGGGCGCATTCAACCTAATATTGCGCTCACACAAACTGGGGCCATAGCTCAGTTGGTAGAGCGCTACAATGGCATTGTAGAGGTCAGCGGTTCGATCCCGCTTGGCTCCACCAAGATCCTTTGTGTTTGCCTCATCAAGTCCCTATCGTCTAGAGGCCTAGGACATCGCCCTTTCACGGCGGTAACCGGGGTTCGAATCCCCGTAGGGACGCCATTTTCTTTTTGAAAAATTCATTTTAAAGACTCTTTCGTCACCTTCCTGTCTATTCTTTGACACCTTCTTGATTGCACATTTGTCTATTTTATCTAAAATAGCGTCTTTCTCAAATTCTCTCAATGTGTAATATGCAGCCATCTGACAATCAACTAGATGCTCAGCATCAGAACAGTACTGCACCTTTAAAAAGAGCCATGAGTACTCGCCACCTTGTGATGTTATCGCTAGGGGGAGCAATCGGTACTGGTTTATTTTTGGGTTCAGGGGAAGTCATTTCACAAACTGGACCTATTGGCGCAATTATTGCCTACATTCTTGGGGGTGCGATTGCTTACATGGTGATGCTCTGCTTAGGCGAGCTGGCTGTCCACATGCCTGTTTCTGGCTCTTTTGGTGCATATGCGCAAAAGTACATTAGCCCAAGTACAGGTTACATGATTTCATGGATGTACTGGCTAACATGGACAGCAACGCTAGGAACCGAGTTTACCGCTGCTGCTCTACTTATGCAGGAATGGTTTCCACAAATTTCAATGTGGATCTGGACACTTATTTTTGCAGTAACTATTTTTGGACTCAATATTAGTTCAACTCGAGTATTCGCTGAGTCAGAGTTCTGGCTGGCACTGGTTAAGGTCGTTACCGTTATTGCCTTTATTGTGCTTGGGTTATTAGCCATTTTTGGTTTAATTCCTTTTCATGGCGCTCAAACTGCTCCTCTGTTTAGTAATTTAACTGCCCAAGGCTGGTTCCCACACGGTTTCCTCCCTATCTTTACGACCATGCTGATTGTGAATTTCGCGTTCTCTGGAACAGAACTGATTGGTGTGGCTGCTGGTGAAACGAAAGATCCTGCACAGAACGTCCCTAAAGCGATTAATGCTGCAATCTGGCGTCTTCTTATCTTCTTTGTAGGCACCATTATTGTGATTAGCGCATTACTTCCTTTCCAGCTTGCAGGCTTAAGCAGTGAAAGTGTAAGTAGCAGTCCTTTCGTTACTGTATTTAATTACATCGGGATTCCATATGCTGATGACATCATTCGTTTTGTAATTATTACGGCACTGCTCTCAGCTGCAAATTCAGGTTTGTATGCAGCTTCACGTATGATGTGGTCTTTATCAGAACAAAAACTACTTCCAAGTGTATTTGCCACACTTTCAAAAAGTGGAACACCTATTGTGGCTCTGGTTATTACCATGTTTGGCGCAATCCCAGGTTTGTTATCGGAACAGTTTGCACCTGAAACCATCTTTAAAAACTTACTCGGTGTTGCAGCTTTTACCATGGTTATTGTCTGGATGAGTATTTGTTTAAGTCAGTTCAATTTCCGTAGGCACTGGTACCGAGCTGGTCATACAGTTAAAGATTTAAAATATGCAGCACCACTATTCCCCATCGTTCCAATTTTAGGTTTTCTTTTCTGCTTTATCACCTGTTTAAGTATGGCAGCTGACCCTCAAATGCGAGCTGGTTTTGTAGGTTGCTTAATTTTTACTGCTTTATGCTATGTAAGTTACTTTATTTTTTATCGCGACAAAGCTTAAGTGCTTGTAATTAAAAAGTGTAGCAAAAAGCTACACTTTTTTTTGCCTAGATACTGGCTTTATAGAATCTACCGTTGTAGATTAAAATTTATATTAAAAACAATTCTTTGCCTACAATGAAAATTATATTTATCCATGGGATGAATCAACAGAATTACACAGCACATCGTTTAAAGGAGCATTGGCTAAAAGTATTTAAACTCGGCTTAAAACAATTACATTGTAGAGTTAATTTAAGAGATCTACATATACATATGCCATTTTATGGCGATTTAATGACGAAATATCAATTATCCAATCAATTAGACCTAAACACCTTACTTCCAAAATCTTTTAACTTTCATTTACCTATCCATTTAAACCAGCAAGCCTCTACACCTAAGGAGCATACTCCTTTTGTACCCCATCTCCCCCTTTCTCCTGATCAACCTGCAGAAAGCTTATCAGAACGTTTATATCTGACTTCACAGTTAGTAAAAGATCGTGTTCTTAAAGAAATGGTGGTTCTTTTAAATAATTTTCCCAAACTACATGAGAGTTTAATTCAACAATTCTTGATTGAAACTTACATGTACTTATCTAATCCTGATTTTATGTACGAAGTTCACCAAAGAATTTTAAAACAAATGCATGATGATGAAGAGTGCATTGTAGTCGCACACTCTTTGGGCTCTGTGATCGCATTTCACTTGTTATCAGATCCGGCTTATCATTTTTCAGTACAACGCTTTGTTACCTTGGCTTCACCACTTTCTTTTCGGGTGATCCAAAGTAAACTTCCCATTCCGATTGAACGACCAAAATGCCTCAATGGTGATTGGTATAATTTCTACTCAAAAGATGATTTTTTAACTGCTTTCCCGTTAAGTGAAGCACCTTTTGATTTTACCCCGCCCATCATTAATCAAGAGATTTTTACTTTTGCTAACCAGCCCCATGAAATTGTGGGTTACTTACAACATCACGAAGTTATCAAAGCCATTATCGAACCTTTTCAATAAAAATTAGCCATAAATGACTATATTTTCTACAATTTGAGTTATTTTTAAGCGCTTGACTGTTTTTTTTAATATTTCTTCAGAAAACTATTTGACACTTTTATTAAATCGACCTAATATACGCCCACCTCTGAAACGTCCCTATCGTCTAGAGGCCTAGGACATCGCCCTTTCACGGCGGTAACCGGGGTTCGAATCCCCGTAGGGACGCCACTAAATTCGAGGAAAAGCAAAGATTAATTATCTTTGCCGAGAATTTAGGCAAGCAGTTTACTGCGCGCAGGTAACTAGCCTCATATAAGTCCCTATCGTCTAGAGGCCTAGGACATCGCCCTTTCACGGCGGTAACCGGGGTTCGAATCCCCGTAGGGACGCCAAATTCTAAAAAGCCACTGCATAACGACAGTGGCTTTTTTCTTCTTATCTAGACAATAAAAAAGCTGATCATCAATCAGCTTTTCATCAATATAATTTAATTCGCAATTCCAACTTGGACTTCAAGACGACCTGATTGAACACGCAGACCTTTTATTTCAAATTGATCTACCAGTTGCTGCACAAGCTCACGGCTTTCTCTCAAAATATTGAGCCCCGGTAATATACTAAAGTCTGTCAAGCTTAAAAGTTTTTCTACCATCCATGAACGGTTGTTAATGAAGTCAATAAATCCTGCCTGTTCAAGATCAATAAACCACATACGATGACCATCACGCTGAATGCCTGGAATATCACGAATCAAATGATTAATCAGCGATGGTATAGGCAACATATTAATGACTTCAAAACCGACTCGCCCAATTCGACGGACTGCCCAATTCGACAATGTTCCGCCATGACGTATTTGCACATCGAGACTCTCATCCATTTGGCGTAAGCGTAAGAATTTTTCTTGCCCAATACGGCATTCCAATACCCGAAAATCTAAACTCAGCCGATACAGGAAACGGTGATAGTGCCCATCGATTTCAACCTGAAAACGATCATTGCCACATTGAACTTTAATATCATCAATTTCTGAACGATCTATTCGTTTACGAATTTGGCTGTTTAACAGCATTTCAGGCAAATATAAATTCAGCGTACTCTTACCTAGAAAAGTACGGGCCATAATTAACGCAACCTGACGCGCAGTTTCACTGGTTTCAGAGACCATATCTCTAACAGTTCCTGCTGCCAGATTGGTCATGCCAACGACTCCACGCTTTGTATGAGTTGTTACATGGTCTAAAGCATCTAAAGCTGCATCTGCAACCTCGGCAAGATTACGTGTCGTATCACTAGCAAACCCGACGGCATCATGAGCATGTTGCAAGGTCTTATGCAGCAAACGGCGTGAGAATGACAGTTTTATAGGGTCAGGGTTCCCTGAAACTGTTGATGTCGTTATAGGCTTCGACTTATTGTCATCTTCTTGACCCAAGTCCTTCTCCTTTTTATATTTCTTTCGCATCCTATTAATCAGCTTTTCAGCTCATTCCCAGTGTTGAACACACTTGGTTTTTATCTAGATTAGCATGCTCTACAGTATTATTTTAACTTTTATGTGTACGCATAAATCATCATTTTTTTATATATGCTTGTTTCAAAAAAGTATTTTATATCTAATCATCACCTCACTTTTCTAAAGCCCTACAAATTTTTTCCTTTCCCTGCATTTCCGTTAGAATAGATTCAAATTTAATGTGGAGCTGTCATGCAATATCGTTGCCCTCAATGTCAAAGTGTTAAAATTATGCCTGTAAGCCAAGGTGTTAACAGTGCCAAGCCTGTTGTGCCTAAGAGCTTAGTGATTTTAGTTCCTGCCATTTTTGTACTATTACTCTTGGTTGTAATTAGTATTTTTATGTGGATTTTTGGCAATGGCGCTGGCACTTCTCTACAAATTGCAACGGTCGTTGTTTTTGTTGTGACTTTAGGGGCAGGTTTTATGTTCTGGCGTGATTTGCCGGACTTTAAATTGTCTATGCAAGCATTTATGCAGTCACAAAAACACTGGAAATGTCGTGACTGCAATCACGAATGGGAAATTTAAAAAAGTATTCACATCAGCTTAATGCTGATGTGAATGTTCTTTGTCAGTCTCATCATGTTCATGTGAAGCATGTTGAGCGATATGCTGGCAATTGATCTCGGCATCATCTTCAATTTGCAATGTCACTTCACCAATACCATGCTCATGAGAAAGCATTTCAACAGCATCTTGATAGAGCTTAGTACGGTCAGCTTCGGGCGCAAATAAGTGCACGGTTAAATGGATGTTTTTAGAAGTAATCGCCCATACCTTGAGTTGGTGAATACTTTCAACACCATTTAAAGACAGTAAATCTGCACGTAACTTTTCGATATCGACTTCTTCGGGTACGCCTTCGAGCAAAATATTGATACTTTGTTTAAGCAAAACCCATGTTCTTGGTAATACCCAAAAACCAATCAGTACCGCAATAATCGTATCCACCCAGTACCAGTTGGTAAAGTAAATCACAACTGCACCAATAATAACGCCAACCGAGCCTAGCGCATCACTCAATACCTCTAAATAAGCGCCTTTGACATTTAAGCTGTTATTGGCACTCGACATGAGGATTTTCATTGAGATGAGGTTAATTACCAAACCAATGGTTGCCACAATGAGCATGCCCACACTTTGAATTTCAGGTGGTTTAGAGAAGCGGATATAGGCTTCATATAAAATATAAATCGCCACCACGAAAAGCATGAGTGCATTAAATAATGCAGCCAGAATTTCAAAGCGCTGATAACCAAAAGTACGTTTATTATCGGCTGGACGCTTTGCAATCTGAATTGCAACCAAAGCAATTGCCAGAGCAGCAGCATCAGTAAACATATGCGCAGCGTCAGAGAGTAATGCCAAACTTTGCGTGATTAAACCAGCAACAACCTCAACAATTAAAAATGTTGAGGTGAGTGCTAAAGCAATCATTAATTTCTTAGCATTACCTTCAGTCACTACAGCATGACTATGATCATGACCATGTTGTCCACCCATTTTGCGGACTCCTTATTATTTATCTTTATGGAGAGGTAAAAGTAATGATAGATACATCTCTACTTTTACCTCTTTCAAACACTTTTTTGAATTGACGCTATCATCAAAAAAGATATCTCAAAACGATGACATTATGAATGCTCAGTGCTTTTCGTTTTGCTTTCATTCATCCATCGATAAATCACAGGCAATAGAACCAGAGTTAATATCGTAGATGAAATAATGCCACCAATAACGACTGTTGCCAAAGGTCGTTGTACTTCTGCTCCGGTTCCTGTCGCCAAGGCCATTGGAATAAAACCAAGTGAAGCAACAAATGCTGTCATTAATACTGGACGTAATCGTAATACCGCTCCTTTCCAAGTTGCTGCATGAACATCTAAAGTTGCTCTCAGTTCTTTAATGAACGTGAGCATGACCAAACCATTCAATACTGCAACACCCGATAAAGCGATGAAACCGACCCCAGCAGACATGGAAAGTGGAATATCCCTCAACCATAAAGCCACTAATCCGCCAGATAAAGCGAAAGGAACTCCACTAAATACCAGTAAGCTGTCTTTAAAATTACTAAATACAGCCATCAGCAACACAAAGATCATGATGAGCGCCATCGGCACGACGATTTGCATTCTTGCTGTAGCAGAAGCAAGATTCTCAAACTGTCCTCCATAGCCTAACCAGTAACCGCTAGGTAGCTTTTGCTGAGCCAGTTTGCTTTGCATCTCTTGTACAAAAGACCCAAGATCACGATCACGCACATTTGCTGTCACAATGACGCGGCGCTTACCATTTTCACGACTTACTTGAGCAAGACCTAGAATATTCTCAACCTTAGCGACGTCTTGTAACTGAATTAGACCACCGTTTGGTAAGCGAATCGGTAACTGAGCTAACTGCTGAGGCGTACGCATGTTTTCCTGCAAACGAATCACAAAATCGAAACGTCTATCGCCCTGTAAAATTTGTCCTACACTCTGCCCACCGATACTCGCGGCAACAATATCCTGAATAGACTTGACTGATAAACCGTATTGGGCAGCCAATGCATGATCAACATCTACATTCAGTAATGGCAAACCGTCAGTCTGTTCAACTTTGACTTCACTGGCACCTTGAATACTACGTAGCTGTTGGGCTATTTTTTCTGCTTCCTGATTGAGGACCTGCATATCGTCCCCAAAAACTTTCACCCCAATATCACTACGTACACCTGAAATGAGCTCATTAAAACGTAGTTCAATTGGTTGTGAGAATTCACTGTTATTACCAGGAATCTGATTCACGAATTGCAGCATTCTGGCACGCAATTCATCTATTGTTTCTTTAGGGTTTGGCCATTGATCGTGTGGTTTTAATAGAACAATACCATCGGAAATATTAGGAGGCATGACATCGGTAGCAACCTCGGCTGTTCCTGTTCTTGCAAAAATGGCTTTAATTTCAGGGAAGGCTTTCAGTAACTGCTTTTCCACATTCTCCTGAATTTTAAGCGACTCCTCTATGCCTGTGCTCGGTGCACGCATGAGTTGCAACGCAAAATCACCCTCACTGAGTTGAGGCGCGAACTCACTTCCTACTCTTGTTGCAATTGCACTTGTTAAAATCAAGATGCTGACCGCTGCTGTAACAACAACATATCGGAAGGCATAAGCCTTATCGAGTAAACCTGCATAACCTTTTTTCAAGGCCATCATCCAACGGCTTTCTTTTTCCTTCACTTCACCCGTAACAAACAGAGCGACAGCTGCCGGAACAAAGGTCACAGATAAAATAATTGCTCCCAATAACGCTAGGACAACGGTCATTGCCATAGGGTGGAACATTTTTGCTTCTACGCCTGCTAAAGCAAAAATTGGTAGGTACACGACCATAATGATGATCTGACCAAATATTAATGGTCGGCGTGCCTGTTTAGCTGCGAGAAAGACCTCTGTAAAGCGTTCTGAACGCGTTAATAAGCGACCTTTTAAATGCTGTGCTTCAGCTAAACGCCGAATACAGTTTTCAACAATAACAACTGCCCCATCCACAATGATCCCGAAGTCTAAAGCGCCTAGACTCATGAGGTTGGCACTGATTTTCTGTTCTGCCATACCTGTTAAGGTAAAAAGCATTGCCAACGGGATAATACAAGCAGTGATTAAAGCAGCGCGAAAGTTTCCTAAAAAAATGAAAAGAATAACGATGACTAAAATCGCCCCTTCAATCAAATTTTTAGCTACTGTTTTAATTGCTTTATCTACAAGGTTACTCCGATCATAGACTGTTTCGATCACAACACCCTGAGGGAGTGATCTCTGAATTTCCTGAACTTTCTGATCAATCGCTTTGGCAATGGTTTTACTGTTTTCGCCCATCATCATCATGGCGATACCTAAAACAGTTTCCTGTCCATTATAGGTAGCCCCACCCGTACGCAAGTCATGACCAATCGATACTGATGCCACATCAGCAACCCGTATAGGTAAACCGTTTTTCGTGGCGACCGTAACGTTCTGAATGTCTTGTATCGACGTCAGCATACCTGGAACACGAACTGTGAGTTGCTGACCATTCTCTTCAATAAATCCGGCACCGCGGTTTTCATTGTTATTTTGAAGCGCATCTTGTAAATCGGTGAGAGGAATCTGCAACTGTTGTAACCGTGTCAGATCTGGAGAGACCACATAAGTTTTGTTGTATCCACCAATGCTATTAACCTCGGCTACCCCTTGTACGCGTTGTAACTGGGGCCGAATAATCCAGTCTTGAATTTCACGCAAGTCCATCGCGCTATAGGCTGAACCATCTGCTTTTTTAGCATTTGGTTCCGCTTTTACCACCCATTGATAAATCTCACCGAGTCCAGTTGAAATTGGAGACATTTGCGGATCAATACTATCGGGTAAAGCACTCTTAGCTTCTTGTAAACGCTGGTTAATTAACTGTCTTGCCCAATAAATATCTGTGCCATCTTTAAAGATAATGGTGACCTGAGAAAGACCATATCTGGAAATTGAACGAGTCTGTTCCAGATTTGGAATACCAGACATGGCATTTTCAATCGGATAAGTGATCCTTTGCTCAACTTCTGGTGCCGTAAAGCCATTGGCCTGACTATTGATTTGTACCTGTACGTTGGTGATATCCGGCACGGCATCAATTGAAAGTTTTTGATAGCTATAAATTCCGACACCAATCCAAGCCACGACAAACATCATGACCCAAATGGCGTTGTTAATTGAAAACTGAATGATTCGATCAAACAAACCTTCAGCCTTTGGCAAATCAGGTTTATTAATGTCCATGCTCAGCCTCTCCTTTTTCAAGTTCGGACTTGAGCAAGAAACTACCTTGAGTCACATATTGCTGCTTTTCGGTAATTCCTGATTTAGCCTCAACCCATTGCGCATCTGAAGAATAATTGCCTAACTCTACCGCAACAGGAGCGAAATGAATTTTGTCCTTCTCCTGTTTTGCAACAAAGACCACATTCTTTCCATCAATCTGTTGTACCGCTGCCTTGTTAACCCGTAATACAGTCGCTGCATTATTTTGTTTCAGTAACACGTTGACCATTAAGTTAGGACGTAATTCTTTTGAAGGTGTCAGCACCTTGGCACGAACCTGTAAACGACCAGTTTGAGTATCTGCTTCTGAAGTTAGGCTTTGCACCTGCGCTTTGAAAATATTATTCGTTTGCAGTGACTTAAATTCAATTTCCTGATTAGGCTGAATATTGGTATTTGCACTTGGTAGCACAAACTCAACCCATAACTGATCTAGTCGATCAATAACAAATAACTGTTTATCAGGACCAATTTGCTCACCAATCACAATATCTTTATTACTGATTACACCGCTTAAAGGTGCAGTCAAAACATATCGACCTTTACTTGAGCGAGTCGCTCCTAAGGCACTTAAACGGCTATTTGCTGCCTGTACCTGAATTTGTGCCTGACGATAAGCATTATAAGCACGCTGATAATCTTGACGTGCTGAAACACCTTGTTCCCACAATTGTTTTTCACGCTGATAATCTTGCTGCGCTAATGTCAGTGCTTCTTGCGCCATGCTTAAGTTAGCTTGTTGATCAACTAAATCTGGTACAAATAAAGTCGCCAGGGCCTGACCCTTTTCAACTTGTTGTCCCAGTGCAACATTTACGCTGTCTACTCGTGCAGAAAAAGTTGAAGAGACATGTGCTTGCTGGTCTGTGTTTACGACAAGTTTGGCAGGATAAGAAAGGCTCTGCTCAACTTCGCCACGTCCTACTTGCTCTAACTTCACACCATATTCAACCAGTTGCTTGGAAGTCAGGTTTAAACTTCCTTCCTCTTTTTCAGACTCACCATGGCCAGCTTCACCTTCCGCATGCCCTTCTTCACTTTTCTCGGTATTGGACTGTTTTTTTCCAGAGAAAAATAACCAAGCACTTAAAGTAAGACAGACAATCAGTAACAAAAGAGCAATAAGCCATTGGTTTTTTAATTTTTTAACTGACATTACTCTGCCCCTCCAACTGTCGGCAACTTATAGGTGTCTTGCCATAAATTTTGATTAATTTGATTTAATGCATCTCCAGACATCACCATGTTTGGATCGATTCCGAGAGCTAAACTTTCTGCCTCAATTGCTTTTTGCCAAGCAGATTTAAGGAGTTGAACTTTTTTCAAACGTTGTTCTTGTAATTGCAGGGTAGATTGCTGGACGTCAGTAATCGCAAATTTACCAACTTTAAAGCCAAGCAACATTTTCTCCTGTACCGTCTCTGATAAAGGAATCTGTTGCTCATTCATCAAGTTATATTGCTGTTTCAAACCAGCCAACTCGTACTGTAGGGTACGAATAGAATTCAAACTTTGCTTTTTATAAAAGCTTTGCTGCTGGTCAATTAAATTGAGTTTGCTTTGGGCAGCTTTCAACGCATATTGCTGGCGATTAAAAATATTTAAAGGAACCGCAATACCTACTCGTATCTGATTTTCGGTACTGCTCGTTTCTGCGGTTTTACTACGAACTATGCCCATATTTACGGTAGGCGTAGGGCGATTTTTTGCCTTTAAATAATTAATTTCAGAATTTTGTTGTATTGCTTGAAGCCGCATGGACTGTTCTAACAAATTCTGTTTTAAGTATTGATCGATATCACCTTCATTTTTTAAAGGCCACGCACTTTTTATATCTGGACGTAAGGTGAAGTTATCTTCCGTCTCACCCCATAAGTTCGCCAGTTTTCTTTTAGCACTACTCAGAGATAATTCAACTTCCTGATATAAACGCTGGTTTTCAACATGCGTCATTAAAGTCCGATCTAAATCAACCTGCGCAATACTGCCCGCCTGAAAACGTAAACGGGTCGCATCTAAAAGGTTTTTACTCGTTCTTAACTGTGCTTTGGCAACTTCATGTTCAAGCTCTAAAATCGATACTTGTGACCATAAATATTTTACTGCCAGCTTTAGCTGAGCCTCATATAAAACCTGATTTAACTCAACTTGATTTTGCTGAACACTAGCCAGTTTTTTTGCTGCGGAGCGTACACCAAAAATATCTAGTTTTTGCGAGATCCCAAGTTCTAGTTCCTGATCTTTTCCAGATTTAAAACCCGTTTGCTGTACAGAAACCGTCGGATTTTCCCATAGCTGGCTCTGTTTGATATTGCTCTCTGCAATGTCTTGTTGAGTTTGCCAAATTCCTGTTTGAGTCTGAAATTGCTTAACCTGATCAAGTACTTGCTCAAACGTTAAAACATTCTGTACGCGCTGCGGTTGAGTATTCTCAGCAAGGTTCTGATTTGAACTGGCTGCATTTGTTACGACACCAGTTGAAAGTGCAACAGCAACAACTAATGATTTAAGTACCCAAGATGTGCTCAGACTAACGAAACATTTTTCGTATAAAAAAATAGACATAAATTAACCCTATGAAATAAATAATATTTCTGGTGGGTTATTTTTCGGCTACCCCACCTATAGCAGGGTTAAAACAGGAGGAGGGTCTTGTTTAGAGATATGAGGGGACTTATAAGAATTGGACCAATAATATTGTTGTTTCGGCTCAGATGACTGTATTAACGGTGAAACAATTTTTTCTTGTGCTTCTACAATCACAACATGAAAACACGAAGGTAAATGGTCGTGATGATCGGACAAGCTTAAGGGAGCTTTATGCATAGTCCCTTCAACTTCTGTCTTTTCAGTATGGCTATGCTGTGAAGCTTCATAACTCAACGCTGCATGATGCCCAAAATGATGTAATGCTTTTTCCTGATTTTCATGGGCGCAAAATGCCGCTGCCACATTCCATAGACTTTGGAATATAAGCAAACAGAATAAGACGGACATGAAAAGTGCAGAACGTGGCAACAGCACACCATTAAACTAAAAAGTTGAACAAAGCCACTATAGCAGGCACCTAGCATGTAATAAAATTACAAAACATTGATTTATTGGTTGCATTCTTTTCACTTAAAGCTAAGCCATTTTTTATCTTCACAAAAATAATTTTTTTAAGAGTAATGTTTATGTATAAAACGTTGACCACTTGCATATTAGCCACTTGTCTTGGCTTAACCGGATGCGCAACATCTATGTTATCGACAGCCCTTCCAAGTGAGACAACTGAGGTCAAAACAACCATTTTAAAAACAGATCAAATTATTTCACTGGGACAAGCAGTGAAAAACCAGCAAGAGCAAGGTCTTGTATTTGTAGGCAAAGACTATAGTTATTTAATGACCGAAGGTAGCTCAGAGTTTTTAAGTATTATTAAAAATATTCCAGTAAATCAAAGAACTTTAATTATTTCCTCTCCTCTTATGCTTGAAATGGATGATCCCACTCATTTTCATGGTGAACTCAAATTTCAATACAACATTCCTGATTCAAAGTTGAGCGAACAAGAAAAAGAAAATTTAAAAAACTTAGGATTTAAAAATCACTTCATGGTTATGGAGCAACAAACACAACTTTTATATCCTTATGCCATTATTCGTTTTAAAGGCCAAATTTACCAAACCACTGGAACCCTAAAAGCTCAACAAACACTACCTACCCCTTATCCAATTGCCTTACAGCAAAAAGATGAAATAACAAAGAAGCATCCGTTTAAACGTGTAACACGTATGGCGCTTTATCCTTTGGCCCTGGCGTTTGATGTGGTCACGGTAGCTCCATCACTGATTTGGGCAGATTTGCATGGTGACTTTACTAAATAAAAAACTTTTTTCTTAAAATAATCAGCCAGCTCATAAGCTGGCTTTGTTTAAAGAAATTTCTTTTGTTTGATATTTATAAATTTTCTCAAGAGCTTTTTGCTCAAAATAAAATCTATTTTCTAAGTTTAAAAGCTCTCATTTCAGTCAAGAATGCCACTATTCTTATAGTAATTTCGCTAAGCGTAAAAACACGTGTAACTTTTATGTAAGCTAAAACCTCAGCATTTTTCATCCAAATGCGCTATATCACATTTACAAAATAAAACATAAGATTTCCATATAAGGGACTAGCTTAAAAGTGTGAGTCAATTCAATCAAATTGAGGAACAAGGGGAGACTATCATGGATATGAAAACAATCAAGCATGGGCTTAATCACTTGTTTGCCTTTGAAAACTTGCCAGCCGATATGCATTCACAAGCTGAGGATGAAATTGAACAAGGCTTACGCTTTGAAGAGTTAGCCGTACAAGATCATGAACGTATGCAAAATTGGCTAGATATTACCCCAAACGACCGCAATGCAATGTGGTGCTACCTCCGAGCAGCTTTAAGAGGTAACGCTGACGCTTCCTTTAAACTTGGGATTGGCTATTTAAATGGTCAATTTGGTTTAGATAAAAACTATACAGAAGCTGAAAAGTGGTTAAACAAAGCAGCAAGCCAAGGTCATCCCTATGCTGAACACTGCTTACAAGAAGCTTTTAGTAAACTTGCCTTCTAATAAAAAAACCAGCCCTTAGGCTGGTTTTTTCAATCTAGCAGTAATTAACCGCTAATTTTTTTGTATTTTTTGCGATGAGGCTGAGCGTCATCACCAAGCTTAGCACGGCGATATGCTTCAAACTCGGTATAGTTACCTGTATAGAACTCTGGTTGCTCATCTTCAAATGACAAGATGTGAGTTGCAATACGGTCAAGGAACCAACGGTCATGCGATACCACCATTACCGTACCAGGGAACACCAAAATTGCATCTTCAAGTGCACGTAAAGTTTCTACGTCCAAGTCGTTTGATGGCTCATCCAGTAAGATAACGTTTGCGCCTTGCTGTAAAATTTTTGCAAGTTGTAAACGGTTACGCTCACCACCAGACAATTCGCCTACGCGTTTCTGCTGATCTTGACCTTTGAAGTTAAAGCGACCGATATAAGCACGTGATGCAATTTCATAATCGCCCACTTTCAAGATATCTAAACCGCCAGAAACTTCTTCCCAAACTGTTTTGTTATCATCTAAAGTGTCACGAATCTGACCCACATAAGCAACTTTAACCGAATCACCAAGTGTTACAGTACCGGTGTCAGGTTTTTGCTCGCCTGTCATCATACGGAATAAAGTCGTTTTACCCGCACCGTTAGGACCTACAATACCGACAATCGCTGCTGGTGGCACCGTAAATGACAAGTTTTCGTAAAGTAAACGATCACCAAATGATTTACTGATGTTCTCTACTTCAACAACCTTGTTACCTAAACGTGGACCAGGTGGAATATAGATTTCAGAGGTCTCGTTACGCTGTTGGAACTCGCGTGAGTTAAGCTCTTCAAAACGCTCCATACGCGCTTTGTTTTTCTTTTGCTGACCTTTCGCATTTGAACGAACCCATTCAAGTTCTTTTTTCAATGCTTTAGCAAAAGATTCTTCTTGTTTCTGCTCTTGTTCTAAACGAGCATTTTTTTGCTCCAACCAAGAAGTATAGTTACCTTGGTAAGGAATACCATGCCCACGGTCAAGCTCCAAGATCCACTCGGCAACGTTATCAAGGAAATAACGGTCGTGCGTAATCGCAACGATTGTGCCTGGGAAGTCTTTTAAGAAACGCTCTAACCAAGATACAGACTCTGCATCCAAATGGTTCGTCGGTTCGTCAAGAAGTAACATGTCTGGTTTAGAGAGCAATAAACGGCAAAGTGCTACACGGCGGCGTTCACCACCTGAAAGCTTACTTACGTCTGCATCCCAAGCTGGAAGGTTCAAGGCATCTGCCGCGATTTCAAGCTGGTTGTTTAGGTTGTGCGCATCCCAAGCATGGATAATTGATTCTAATTTTTCCTGCTCTTTCGCAAGCGCATCAAAATCTGCATCTGGGTCTGCATATTCTGCAAATACCTGATCAAGACGTTCTAAAGCATCTAAAGCTTCACGTACGCCATCTTCAACGTTACCACGAACGTCTTTCGTTGGATCAAGTGGCGGCTCTTGCTCTAAATAGCCGATTTTAATTCCAGGTTGTGCACGAGCTTCACCAGAGAAATCTTTATCTACGCCAGCCATAATACGAAGCAAGGTAGATTTACCCGCACCGTTCAAACCGAGAACACCAATTTTGGCACCCGGGAAAAATGATAAAGAGATGTCTTTTAAGATTTCGCGCTTTGGCGGAACCATTTTAGACACTCGGTTCATCGTATAAATATATTGGGCCACGCAGGACTCCTCAATTGAAAAACCAATACATCGCAAGAAGCGATAAAATAATCGCGCGTATTATACGATGAAAACACTAACGACTTGAAGTTATGATTTCCATCGTACGGATTTATCAAACAATTTTCTTTTTCAATAAGTTGCAAAATGTTTATGTATAAGATTTATACAACGTTTCAGCGTATATTTTTCTATCTTTATTCCTAAAATTGGAAAACAAACCAGAATTTCTGCAATTTTCTATATAAATTTTAGGCTAGACTCGCTCAATATTTAACTCACGAAGATGAAGTAATCATGACTTATAAAGATGAAACCCTAGCCATTCACGCAGGCTACAGTCCTGAAGCAACAACAAAAGCAGTAGCTGTTCCTATTTATCAAACAACTTCTTATGCATTTGATAATACACAACACGGTGCCGACCTTTTCGATTTAAAGGTTCAGGGCAATATTTATACCCGTATTATGAACCCTACCACTGCTGTGCTTGAGCAACGCCTTGCTGCACTTGAAGGTGGTATTGGTGCATTAGCTTTGGCATCAGGAATGGCAGCCATTACTTATGCCATTCAGACCATTACCGAAGCTGGAGACAATATTGCTTCTGTCTCAACTTTATATGGTGGTACATATAACTTATTTGCCCATACGTTGCCAAAACAAGGGATTGAAGTCCGCTTTTTTGATTATCAAAAGCCTGAAAGCTTGCGTAATTTAATTGATGATAAAACTAAACTTGTTTTTGTTGAGTCAATTGGTAACCCGCTCGGCAATATCATCGATTTAGAAGCAATTGCAAAAATCGCTCACGAATATGGAGTGCCTGTCGTTGTCGATAACACGGTTGCCACTCCTGCTTTATTAAAACCATTTCAATATGGCGCCGATATCGTTATTCATTCTCTTACCAAATATATTGGTGGACACGGTAATAGCATTGGTGGCGCGATTGTCGATAGCGGTAAATTTCCTTGGGGTAAATATCCAGAGCGTTTTAAAGTTTTGAACACACCAGACCCAAGCTATCATGGAGTGAATTATGTCGAAGCATTAGGTGAGGCAGCTTATATTGCGCGAGCACGTGTAGTGCCATTACGTAATACAGGGGCTGCGATTAGCCCGCTCAGTGTTTTCTTAATTTTACAGGGTCTAGAAACGCTTAATTTACGTATCGAACGTCATACTGAAAATGCTCAGAAAGTCGCGGAATATTTGCAAAATCATCCGAAAGTAAAATGGGTCAATTACGCAGGCTTAAAAGATCACCCACAGCATCAACTTGCACAAAAATATGTAAAAGGTAAACCTTCTGCAATTTTATCTTTTGGGGTTCAAGATGGTCGTGAAGGCGGTACCCGCTTCATTGACGCGCTACAGTTATTTACCCGACTTGTGAACATCGGTGATGCGAAAAGTTTGGCTTGCCACCCTGCAACCACAACTCACCGCCAGCTCAATGAACAAGAACTTAAAGCTGCTGGTGTAAGTGAAGATATGGTTCGTCTTTCTATTGGAATTGAGCATGTTGATGACTTAATTGCCGATTTAGACCAAGCACTTTCAGCTGTATAAATTTTAAACCATTCAACAAGCCTCTGGAATATAGAGGCTTTTTTATTTTCAAGTGATTTAACCCTCAATAATAATTAATGGATTAGGGTAATAATTTAGAGTTTTTACTCTAAATAAATTGTTAAATTTCATATATTTACACACTAGACAATTTTTAAACATCTATTAAGATAGGGCAATATTTAGGAGTTCATCAGGATGAACCAACGGTTGTAAAAATAAAAATTACATACCGGAATAAATAGCCCCTGCCCCTACTTAGGTAAAATGCTGTGAATAAAAAATTAGAAGCTCTGTTCCAGGAAAAGGTACAAGGTAAAGTCATTTTAGTGACAGGCGCCTCAAGTGGAATCGGTTTAACGATTTCGAACAAACTTGCTGACGCTGGTGCGCATGTTTTACTGGTTGCCCGTACTCAAGAAACATTAGAAGAAGTTAAAGCAGATATTGAAAGCCGTGGCGGTCAGGCATCAATTTTTCCATGTGATCTTAACGACATGGAAATGATTGATCAGGTTTCTAAAGAGATTTTAGCTTCTGTTGATCATATTGATATTTTAATTAATAACGCTGGCCGCTCTATTCGTCGTGCTGTTCATGAGTCTTATGACCGTTTCCACGATTTTGAACGTACCATGCAATTGAACTACTTTGGCGCTGTACGTTTGGTTCTTAATATTTTGCCACATATGATCCAGCGTAAAGATGGGCAAATTATTAATATTAGTTCGATTGGTGTATTAGCAAATGCAACACGCTTCTCGGCTTATGTTGCCTCTAAAGCTGCGCTTGATGCATTTAGCCGTTGTCTTTCTGCCGAAGTTCATGCACATAAAATTGCGATTACATCAATTTATATGCCTTTAGTGCGTACACCAATGATTGCGCCAACCAAGATTTATAAATATGTACCAACTCTTTCACCTGAACAAGCAGCTGACTTAATTGCTTATGCAATTGTGAAGCGTCCGAAACGTATTGCAACTAACTTAGGCCGTTTGGCATCTATGACCTATTCAGTCGCGCCAGGCATCAACAACATGTTTATGTCGATTGGTTTCCGTCTGTTCCCAAGTTCTGATGCAGCAAAAGGCCAAAAAGCTGAGAAATTGAACTGGGCACAAAAAGCTTATGCACGCATTTTCCCAGGTGAACACTGGTAATTTGACATATTAAGTTGAGTTAACAAGAAAAAAGCGCTTCTGACGAAGCGCTTTTTTATTTCATGCTATTTAAGTATCTAGAAATTCAACATGTCCTGTTTTTACATCGTAAATCGCACCAATAATTGCAATCTCACCACGGTCTAGCAGGTCTTTAAGTACTGTACTGTTATTAATAATATATTGGATGTTGTAGTGAACATTCATCGCTGTCACCTGATTAATAAAAGCTTTGTTTAACTCACGCGGTTGCATAATGTCATATACACTTTCTACCGAACGCATGAGTGGGCCAAGTACATATTGAATATGCGGCATTTCTTTGACATCAGAAACTTGTTTTTGCTGTAGTCGTAGCTGACATGCACTGGTCACTGCACCACAGTCGGTATGACCTAAAACTAAAATGACTTTAGAACCTTTGGCCTGACAGGCAAACTCAAGCGAACCTAGTACTTTTTGACCTGCAATATTACCTGCAATTCTTAAACTAAATAGATCACCAATCCCTACATCAAAAATCATTTCAGTGGGTGCACGAGAGTCCATACATCCTAAAACAGCCGCAATCGGATGTTGGCCTTCATCTGCCGTGACACGAATTTGACGGTAAATATCGCGTTGTAAACGTTCATTTTTTACAAAACGTTCATTACCTTCCTTAAGTAGGGTAACCACCTGCTGCGGACTTAACTTACGCTGTAAATCTCTGGTACTAATGTAGATATCAAGAACTGCATCATCTACTTCTTCATAGTGCTGTTTAAACCCAATGAGCTTCAGATCGACCTGACGCTTAACTGCAGTTTCATTCTGATAATCTTGAATGACCTGATAAATATCGGGATCAATTGAGTCACATTGAGTGGCATCAATAATCAACTGCTGATCTTTATGAACATGCTCTAATGCAGAAATGAGCGCTGAACGATTAAGAAAAGTTACCTGTGATGGAAGCTCAATACGAGTCACAATTCCATGTAAATGCTTTTCTTTATATACGCGAACACCTTTATTGAAGTTGCCATATAAAATAAACGCGCTACTGGTAAATAGACCCACCAAAATTCCGGTTAATAAGTCTGTCAGTAAGATTGCAACAAGGGTGATAATGAAAGGTAAAAACTGTTTCCAGCCTTTTTGATACAGCTGTTTAAATAACTTTGGATGAGTCAGTTTAAAACCAGTCACAATTAAAATCGCTGCGAGCGCAGACAATGGAATCATGTTCATGAGTTGAACAAAGAATAAAACTGCTAGCAGCAATAATATGCCGTGAATGATCGTTGAATATTTACTACGTGCGCCTGTATTTGCATTTACAGAACTACGGACAATGACCGAAGTCACTGGCATTCCGCCAATTAAGCCTGAAACAATATTGCCCGCACCTTGTGCCCACAGTTCACGATTAGGTGGAGATGAACGCTTTTGAGGGTCAAGTTTATCCGCTGCTTCTAAGTTTAGTAATGTCTCTAAAGATGCCACAATCGCGAGTGTAATTGCTCCGGTATAAATTAATGGTTCAGCCAGATAGCTAAAGTCTGGAAAAACTAATACCTCTTGCGGCGCTTGTAATATGTTTGGTAGTTGAATCAAATTATTGCTTTGCACAGCCCAAGGCGAGCCAATATTCATCAAAACAAAATTTAAAACTGCTGCAATGACCACAGCAATTAAAGCCGAAGGTATGGCTAACTTTTTAAGTGGGCTGCTATCCCAAGCTAAAATTAGAAATAAACTCAGTAGCCCAATAAACGCCGCACCCGCATCGAAATGCTGAAGAAAAGTATCGGGTGTGGCAGTCCAAATTTTTCCCCATGAAAAGTCAGTCAACCCAAATAAATATGGCAGCTGCGTCACAATAAGAATAGCCCCAATAGCAGCCAATAATCCTAAAATGACGTTGTTTGGAATGAAGTTGGCAAAGAAACCCAACTTAAATATTCCAAATAAAATTTGTAAAATTCCTGCAAATACAATACACAATAAAAAGGCGGCATAATTGCCGCCTAATTGATCTAACTGTACAAGGATGACCGCAGTCAATCCTGCTGCTGGACCAGAGACACTGATGTGAGAACCACTCAGTAGGCCAACAATAATTCCACCAACAATTCCGGCAATAATGCCAGAAATGATTGGAGCGCCTGAGGCTAAGGCGATACCCAAACATAAGGGTAAGGCCACGAGAAATACGACCACTCCCGAAAGGAGATCGTTTAAATGAAATCTATTTTTCAGTTCTAAAGCCGGCATAAAAACAACCATTTATAATATAAAAAAACAATCAATTTTTAATGTAACTGCCTGAAAGTGAGGAACTTACTTCAAGGCTTTATCGATATTGTCTGACATCAGGAAAGGGTTAAAGTTGAGTTATGCTATAACGTTGTATAGTTGATTGTAGATTTCACACCGTTTTTGTTGATCTTAAGATTCACCTCATCTTTACCACTGCGATTTCTGAAAAACCGAGTTTCACACTCACTGGAACACACTCCGAAAACAATAAAAAACCTCCCGTTTGGGAGGTTTCTTTAGGTCTTCTAAAGGCTCTTATTTAGAACCTTTAATTCCTGCTTGTAGTAACAATGCACCAAAACCACCAATTTTTTGCTCTTGTGGTTTTTCTTGTTTGCTACGTTGTGGACGTTCAACCTGATCTTTACGTGGTTGTTGAGGACGCTTACCTTGCGGCTTACGCTCAGAACGCTGTTCGTTATTTTGCTCACGACGCGGTGGACGCTGTGCCTTAACAGGAGCTGCACCTTCTGCACGCATACTCAAGTTCACACGATTACGCTCAGCATCAACTTGCATCACACGCACTTGTACGATTTGACCTGGTTTTACCACTTTATGTGGGTCAGAAACGAATTCATTTGCTAATTCAGAAATATGAACTAAACCGTCTTGGTGTACGCCAATATCAACAAAGGCACCAAAATTCGTCACGTTCGTTACAACACCTTCAAGTTGCATGCCTTCAGTCAACTGAGCAACTTCGGTAATGTCTTCACGGAATTTAGCAGTACGGAATTCTGGACGTGGGTCACGACCCGGTTTTTCCAATTCTGATAAAACATCCTGAATAGTCGGCAAACCGAATTTTTCATCAACAAACTCTTCAGCTTTTACCTGACGAATAATTTCAGTATTACCAATAATGTCTTTAACAGTTGTCGCTTTTGCTGCAACAATTTTCTCGACAAGACCATAACTTTCAGGGTGAACAGCAGAAGCATCTAAAGGTTCAGAACCATTTTGGATACGTAAGAAACCAGCTGCTTGTTCAAAAGTACGCTCGCCTAAACGTGGTACGCTTTTCAACGCTTGACGGTTATCAAAACGGCCATGCTCTTTACGGTATTCAACGATTTGCTGAGCAATCGCTTTGTTTAAACCCGCAATGTAAGCCAAGATTGCTGGTGAAGCAGTATTTACATCAACACCGACAGCATTCACACAGTCTTCTACCACTGCATCAAGCGTTTTTGCCAAACCAGTTTGGTTTACGTCGTGTTGATATTGACCTACACCAATCGATTTCGGGTCAATCTTCACAAGTTCAGCAAGTGGGTCTTGTAAACGGCGCGCAATAGATACTGCGCCACGAATTGAAACATCAAGCTCTGGAAGTTCTGCTGCAGCAAGTTCACTTGCAGAGTAAACAGATGCACCTGCTTCGCTTACAGTCACACGCGTTAATTTAAGATCTGTATTTGCAGCCATCATTTCTGCAACTACAGCTTCTGTTTCACGGCTCGCAGTACCGTTACCAATCGCAATAAGCTCTACGTTATATTCACGGCATAAACGTGCAAGCTCAGCAATAGAGCCTTCTTTGTCTTCTTTAGGCGCAAATGGGTAAATCGTGCTGTGAGCAAGTACATCACCAGCATCGCTTACTACAGCCAGTTTCACACCAGTACGAATACCAGGGTCAACACCCAAAGTTGTACGGCTACCCGCTGGTGCAGATAACAATAAATGACGAAGGTTTTCAGCAAATACCTGCATTGCTTCTGCTTCGGCAGCAAGTCGTTTTTCTGTTAGTAATGAATGCTCGATTTGAGGACGAACCTTACCTAACCAGAATAATTTTGCAGTTTGCTTCAAGAAGTCTTGGCGAGCTTGTGGTTGAACTTGATCTAGGTTGTATTCAGTTTCAATACGAGCCAATGGTGCATCATCTTCGCCATCTACTTTTAAACCAAGTACGTTTTCTTGACGACCACGTAACATTGCCAATAAACGATGAGAAGGTAATTTATTTAAGCCTTCAGAGAATTCAAAGTAATCACGGAACTTTTTGCCCACTTCTTTCTTTTCTTCAGAAGCAACAGTACTTTTTAACACTGCTGTTTTTGCAAAAGTCGCTTTTAATTCTGTAGTCAGCGCAATATTTTGTGCCCAGTCATCAATTAAAATATGCTGGATCGCATCTAACTGACTTTCAACATCTGGATAGTCTTCATGGCTAAAACCAGCTAATGCTTCTGTCGGATCAATTTGTTCTGCAATAATTTTTTCGGCAATTGGCCCCAGACCCGCTTCTTTCGCCTTGAAAGACTTGCTCGTACGTTTAGGACGGTACGGCGCATAAATTTCTTCTAAAGCATTTTTTGTTTCGGCTGCATTCACCCGCGCCAACAAGTCATCATTCAATTTATTCTGTTCTTGCAATGACTGAATGACCTTTTCACGGCGCTCATATAAATCACGTAAATACGCTAAACGAGTATCTAATTGGCGTAACTGCGTATCATCTAAACCTTGTGTTACTTCTTTACGGTAACGGGCAATGAATGGAACACTGGCACCTTCGTCAATTAAGCGGATGGCAGCTTCTACTTGGTTTGGACGTACGGCAAGCTCACTTGCCAACTGCTGAACTAAGTCAGTCATCGTGTTTGATCCCACAAGGATAAAGTTTAAAAGCACTGATTATAAAGACCAAGACTATAAAATCCACACTTGTTTGCGTATTCAAAACGTTTTTTTGTATTGACTGTGAATTTTTCACATTCTTCACTTCATAAAAAGTGCTCTGTGCTACGTATTTTGGCCTTTAAACTCATATTTTACTGTTTAAAAAATCTGAAATTTATAGGACAACCCTTAAGCAAAATGAAATTTTTAATATAAATTACGAGAAAATGAACATATTGATACAGTACTAAAATGAGCAAAAATATAGTTTTTCTTATCTGTCTAAATAAATTATTAAGCTTTAATATCTAAATGGCTTATCGACCTTTTAGAAAATAAGCTTTGAAAAGTAGCGCTAATTTTTAAAATAATTTATTTGAAACAATTATTTATTAAAATTTAATCGAATAGAATTTAACAAATGAGCGAATGCTTGGTTTTTTCTTTAAGGCTTTGCTAAATTATGGGCATAAGATGTTGTTTTTTGGTTTCAAGCCCCTACGAAAATTGTAATTTTGAGCAAATTGATACATAGTCTTAACAAGAACATCGGCATTATACTGAGGGCTTGTTGGCAATAAGCCTAACCGATCCAATAATATATAAATTATGACTTTAAAAGGGAGTACATCATGAGTTTAGTTGTACCTGCTGAACATCCTGAAACCGTACATAACGAAACGGATCGTGTCGAGCGCATTTTAGTGGTCGATGACGATGTGCGTTTACGTACCCTCTTGCAACGTTTTTTGGAAGATAAAGGCTTTGTTGTAAAAACTGCCCATGATGCCTCACAAATGGATCGTTTATTACAACGTGAGTTATTTTCACTTATCGTGCTCGACTTTATGTTGCCCGTTGAAGATGGTTTAAGTATTTGTCGTCGTTTACGTCAATCAAATATTGATACACCAATTATTATGCTAACTGCACGTGGTAGTGACTCAGACCGTATTGCTGGTCTTGAAGCTGGTGCAGATGACTATCTACCAAAACCATTCAACCCAAATGAGCTTTTAGCACGTATTCGTGCAGTATTACGTCGTCAGGTTCGTGAAGTTCCGGGCGCTCCAAGCCAACAAGTTGAAGTGGTTAGCTTCGGCCCATGGTCTTTAGACTTATCTACACGTACATTAACTCGTGAAGGTCAGATTGTTACCTTAACGACGGGTGAATTTGCCGTATTAAAAGCATTGGTACAGCATCCACGTGAACCGTTAACACGCGATAAACTTATGAACTTGGCTCGTGGTCGTGAATGGGGTGCAATGGAGCGCTCAATTGACGTTCAAGTGTCTCGTCTACGTCGTTTAATTGAAGATAACCCAGCGCGCGCACGCTATATTCAAACTGTGTGGGGCGTAGGTTATGTATTTGTTCCAGATGGTGCTGAATAAGCTTGAGATAAAATAGAGTGAGTTTAGAGCCAATATCACCGCAAAGTTTTACCGACTACGTTGCGTATTCAGAGCGTAAACGGACGAGATGGGAACGTTTTCTCGACAAAATTAAGCCACGTTCTGCTGCCATGCGTACCACAATTTTGGTACTGCTGGTGGTGTTCTTTAGCCTCTTTATGTCTTTGTGGTTTTTTTGGCGAACTCTCTATTTACCTGAAATTCAACAACATGCCCGTTATCTGGCAGTTGAATTAGAACTGGTCAATAACCCTAATATTCGTATTTTTCATCGTGATAGCGAAGTTGATGTCGATACTTGGTTACGTAATCGGGTTGGTATTGAATACATAACCGATCCTAAAGAGTATCCAAGCGTTCGCGATAAAGTAATTGCCGAGATTTTTACCAACCAAGTTGAGCAAAAACTAGCCAATGAAATTGGTGCAAAAGACGTTACCGTTTACTTCCAGTTTAAACCTAGCCCACGTATATGGATTCAGACTCCTGAAATGCATGGCAACTGGGTCCGTGAGCCTTTAAAAACCTATGCAAACTATAGCCCTGAGCTATTAATTGGTTGGGTTGTGGGTGTTCCTTTAGTGTCAGCCATCATTATTTTAATTTTAGTTAGACAAATGAACCGCCCCTTGCGTCGTTTGCAAAATGCTGCCAATGAATATAGTAAGTCTGGAACTGCACCTTATTTAGATACCAACCATGGACCTCTAGAAATTCGCCAAGTTAACCAAGCCTTTAACCGCATGGTGTATACGCTTGAACAAGCCGAGCGTGAAAGACGAATCATGTTAGCGGGTATTTCACATGATCTAAGAACTCCCCTTACACGTATTCGTTTAACTGCAGAAATGCTACCTGATGAATTTCTGCGTGAAGGGTTGGTCTATGATGTAGACGATATGGATGCAATTTTGAATCAATTCATCTCATATATGCGTGATGGTTCTGATGAAGAATTAAAAGACACCAATATCAATATATTACTGCAAGAATTAATTATTCAGTTTAAACCGCTCGATATTCGTTTTGAGGTGCAAGATGTTCCGATTATTCCTGCGCGTAGTCTCTCTTTAAAACGACTGATTGCCAACCTTATTAATAACGCAAAACGTTATGGTGCAGAGCCAATCGAACTCAGTGCAAAAGTTGAAAATGAACATATTTTGATTACCGTTGCCGACCATGGGGAAGGTATTCCAGAAGATCAAATTGAAGAATTAATGCAACCATTCGTGAGAGGCGACTCTGCTAGAACCATCCAAGGAAGTGGTTTAGGTCTTGCCATTGTTAAGCGTATTGTCGACATTCACCAAGGCGAAATCCAAATTCATAACCGTGAACAAGGTGGTTTAGAGGTTGTTATTTCACTACCTATTCCAAAACCAGCGGCTGAAGAAAATACAACACCAAATCCTTTGGAAAAAATTAAACAAACTTTAAGTGAGCGCTTCTAATTTGATCAACCGATCATTTAAAGCGCTGTTTTAAAATTTATTAAATACCAAATAAATCAACATATTAAAAATCATAAAATAAATTTATACCCACATTTATTTAAAAAATTAGACCTTAGCCTAACACCTATGCACTTTTCATTTTTTCATAGCTAAAATCCCGTATGTTTTGACAATATTGAGGATGTCCAATGTCTTTAAGTCGTATTCGCCTAGCTTCTCTTCATGACAAGGTCATCAGTGCTGAACAAGCTGCGCAATTCATCAAAAATGGAATGACCGTTGGTATGAGTGGTTTTACTCGTGCTGGTGAAGCTAAAGCTGTTCCACAAGCACTTGTAGAGCACGCAAAGAAAAATCCGTTAAAAATCACGTTAATTACGGGTGCTAGCTTAGGTAATGACTTAGACAAACAACTCACGGAAGCAGGTGTTTTATCTCGTCGCATGCCATTCCAAGTCGATAACACTTTACGCCGCGCAATTAACAACGGCGAAGTTATGTTTATTGACCAACACTTGTCAGAAACTGTTGAGCAAATGCGTAACCAGCAACTTAAACGTCCAGACGTTGCGGTGATTGAAGCAATTGCGATTACTGAAGATGGCGGCATTATTCCAACAACTTCTGTGGGTAACTCTGCAAGCTTTGCTATTTTTGCCGAAAAAGTTATTGTTGAAATCAACACATCTTTAAGCGAAAGCTTTGAAGGTTTGCACGACATCTATATTCCGACTTACCGTCCAACTCGTACGCCAATTCCATTAACAAAAGTGGATGAGCGCATTGGTACAACTGCAATTCAAATTGATCCTGCAAAAATTGTTGGTATTGTCTTTAACGACACACATGACTCACCATCAACAGTCACTCCTCCAGATGATGAGACTCAAGGCATTGCAAACCACCTCATTGCTTTCTTTAATAAAGAAGTTGCTGAAGGCCGTTTACCAAAGAACCTTGGTCCATTACAAGCAGGAATTGGTTCTATTGCGAATGCTGTATTAACAGGTTTAAAAGATTCTGATTTTGAAGACCTCATCATGTATTCAGAAGTTCTACAAGACTGTACTTTTGAACTCATTGATGCAGGCAAAATGAAGTTTGCTTCTGGTAGCTCAATTACGCTTTCAGCTAAATGTGGCGAAAAAGTTTTTGGCAATATCGAAGCTTACAAAGACAAATTAGTGCTTCGTCCGCAAGAAATTTCTAACCATCCTGAGCTTGTACGTCGTTTAGGTATTATCGGTATTAATACTGCGCTTGAGTTTGATATTTACGGTAACGTGAACTCAACTCACGTATGTGGTACGAAAATGATGAACGGTATTGGTGGTTCAGGTGACTTCGCTCGTAACGCTCATTTGGCTATTTTCGTAACCAAATCAATTGCTAAAGGTGGTGATATTTCTTCTATCGTGCCAATGGTGAGCCACGTTGACCACAGCGAACATGACGTTGATATTTTAGTAACAGAGCAAGGTTTAGCTGACTTACGTGGTTTAGCACCTCGTGAACGTGCTCGCGCTATTATTGATAACTGTGTACACCCGCTTTACCGTGATGCATTGAACGACTACTTTGATCGTGCATGTACTAAAGGTGGTCATACCCCTCATTTACTTCGTGAAGCATTGTCTTGGCATGCAAACTTCGAAGAAACAGGTCAAATGCTCCAAGCAGCACCTGTTGCAAAATCAGCTTAAATCACCGGTTTTATTCAAGCACTCCTTCGGGGGTGCTTTTTTATTTGTTTAAATTATTCAAAACTACTGCTCAATTGCGTATTTTTATTTTATCTTTTCAATACATCAAAACAAAAAGTAGAAATCCATATGTTCATTATTCGCCAATTTACAAATGCAGATCTGGATGATGTGGTCAATTTATGGGAAAGCTGTGACCTAACCCGCCCTTGGAATAACCCTGAAACGGATATTTTTAGAAAAGTTTCACAACAGGATGATTTATTTCTGGTTGCTATTAAAGATGAGCAACTGATTGGCACGCTCATGGGCGGCTACGACGGCCATAGAGGCTGGATTAACTATTTGGCTGTTCATCCCCATCAACAACGCTTAGGAATCGCTACAGCGCTTGTTCAGCAGCTTGAAAAGCGCCTTATCGCTCGCGGCTGCCCAAAACTTCAATTATTGGTGCGTAAAGATAATTTGAATGTTTTGAACTTTTACGAACAGCTCGGTTACGACGAAGTAGAAGCCGTGTGCTTAGGCAAACGACTGATTAATGATAGTCCTCACGAGTAGAGACAAGTTTTCAGTTGAGCCATTTTTAGAAAGTGAAGGTAATATTGGGGATAACTCTGTTTAGTTGTGGATAAGATGAGATTTATACACAGGCACGATCTTCATATTTTTTATTAAATCAGCAGACATGAAAAAAGCCCCATACTTTAAAGTATGGGGCTTTTTCGAATATGGTGGCGAGACCCAGGATCGAACTGGGGACACACGGATTTTCAATCCGTTGCTCTACCTACTGAGCTATCACGCCGATGGCCTGTATTAAGCCGTATCTCAGAACAATAGTCAACAATTATCCTGAGTTTCTGATTTAAATGGGTATTTTTTATACTTAAAAAAAATCCCTGATGGGATCAGGGATTGAAAACACAAATAATGGTGGCGAGACCCAGGATCGAACTGGGGACACACGGATTTTCAATCCGTTGCTCTACCTACTGAGCTATCACGCCGAAGTGGGCGTATTAAACAATGTTTATAAGAAGACGTCAAGCAACTTCCGTATTTTTTGTAACAAGTGTTTAATTTTAAATCACAAGTACAGTAAAAATAAGATTTTAGCTATGCAATTTACCAATATGCGCTAAGCAGCGATGAATGGCACCACAGCCTGGCTCAAAAATTTTAACGCCTTTTGATTCTTCTATACGACAAGCTTCTTCTACCAAGCGCTCAGCTACCCCACGACCACGGTTCGCAGGGTGCACCACAATATATTCAAGTACCTTGCTTTCACCTTGTCCTGAACACCAGATTGCACCTATAATTTTGGTGTTAAATTCGGCAGTGTATAGCGTGGTATACTGCTGTAAATCTTGTTCAAGTTGTTCAATCGCATCGTGCCCGTCACCAAACTCCGGACTTGTATCATACAGTCGCTCAAGCTGATCGCGGATCTCTGAATTATCTAGAGAACTATAAGCATGTACGGTAATAGGCATTGATTAACCCTCCTGAGCAAACTATGATGCTGTCACGAATTCGTCACAGCGAAATTGTCGTTAACATCCAATCATTTTTGACGTTTTTTGAGGAACGTGTCCATGACGCAACGTATCAGTGAAGTGGTTAGAAATACCAATGAAACCAAAATTCGAGTTCGTTTAAATCTCGATGGTACTGGTCAAGGCACACTAAACACCGGAGTTCCATTTTTAGACCATATGATTGATCAAATCAAGCGACATGGCTTATTTGATATCGATATTCATTGTGATGGAGACCTCGAGATTGACGATCATCATACCGTAGAAGACTGCGGTATCACGCTTGGACAGGCTTTTGCACAAGCTTTAGGCGATAAAAAAGGTTTACGCCGTTATGGTCATTTTTATGCGCCATTAGACGAAGCTCTATCTCGCGTAGTGGTAGATTTATCTGGTCGTCCGGGTTTATTTATGGATATTCCATTTACTCGCGCACGTATCGGCACATTTGATGTGGATTTATTTTCCGAGTTTTTCCAAGGTTTCGTAAACCATGCGCTTATGACCTTACACATCGATAACTTGAAAGGTAAAAACAGCCATCATCAAATCGAGAGTGTATTTAAAGCACTAGCGCGTGCTTTACGTATGGCATGTGAAATTGATCCACGTGCTGAAAACACGATTGCATCGACAAAAGGTAGCCTCTAATGACACGTATCGCGTTACTTGATTATGGCATGGGCAATCTACACTCAGCTGCTAAAGCACTTGAGCATGTAGGCGCTACAGTCGATGTAACTAACGACCCAAAATTAATTGCACAAGCCGATAAAATTGTTTTCCCGGGTGTTGGGGCAATGCGTGACTGTATGCAAGGCATGCGTGAAGCAGGTATTGATGAAGTCGTACGCAACGCTGCTTTTAATAAACCTGTTCTTGCAATTTGTGTAGGCATGCAAGCGCTTCTACAAAGCTCTGAAGAAAATGGCGGTGTAGACGCACTAGGCATTTTTGAAGGGGTGGTCAAACACTTCCCTCAAATGGAAGGTTTAAAAGTCCCACATATGGGCTGGAACCAAGTTCACCAAATGGACCCAAGCCATCCAATGTGGAACAACATTGAACAAGATGCTCGCTTCTACTTTGTACACAGCTACTATGTTGAACCTAAAGATGAAAACCTTGTGGCTGCAACATGCGAATATGGCGTGAACTTCTGTACGGCAATTCACAAAGATAATTTATTTGCGACTCAATTCCACCCAGAGAAAAGTCACACTGCAGGTTTACAGTTACTGAAAAACTTTGTGGAATGGAATATTTAATTTCACGAAAGCTTTAAACAGATCAGGTCTAGATGGCCTGATCTTTTTTTTTATTTATAATAACTACCAATCATTTATAGAATGATATTTTATTCAACAAAATATTGAATATTCATACTTTTAAATAAAACCAAATGATCAGGATAAACACAATGAATTCACCTTTTGAAAATCAACCACTTCAGCAGGATTCACCCTTTAAGGCGAATGGTCGTTTTGGACGACTCTCATATGCTGCTTGGACCTTTCTATTTACCTTAACCCTCGCTGCTGTTGTTCTACTTATTATTTTTACTTTCGGACTTACACAAAATGAGGGCGCTCCAGGCTTTACTGCGCCGGGCTTAGTCTCGATTGCCATTCTCTATATCATCGGTATTTATATTAGCTTCGTATTTACCATCCGCCGTTTGCATGATCGCAATAATACAGGGTGGCTATCTTTACTCATGCTCGTACCAATCGTGAATATTGGCCTTGCCATTTATTTATTCTGTGCAAAAGGAACTGAAGGTCCTAATGATTATGGACCGAAGCGTCCAACGCCAAGCTGGGAACGTGTTTTAGGCTGGATTTATATTGCACTTATTCCACTTGCAGTAATTTTTGCTATTGTTGCCACAATCATGGCTCCTACCTATGAAGGCTATGTTGAAAAAAGCGAAAGCGTTATCATTGGGTCGCCATCTCAGTCTCAATAATTTTTAAAGTCGCGTATAAAGCCTAGTTCTCTAGGCTTTATTCATATATAAAGCTAATAGCTCAATTTATTTGTACGCTGTTAAATATGTCCGAAGTCCCTTCCCTCCTTGATAAAGCCTCTATTCAGCAGCTTCCACCTTTTAAAAATCTTAACCACCAAAATATTGTGGTGATTGAAAATACTGAGCAATGCAAAACTATTGAAGAAGAATTAAAAGCAGCAACCTTTTTAGGTTTTGATTCAGAGTCTAAACCGACTTTCCGGGTGGGTGAAGTTTCGACAGGTCCACATCTGATTCAGCTTGCCGCTGAACATAAAGTCTATTTATTTCATGTCAATTCATCGACTTTAAAATTTTTGCAGCCTATTTTGTCCAATCCAAAACAACTTAAAGTCGGTTTTGGCCTTAAAAATGATAAGCATATTTTTCACAAAAAAGGCATAGAGCTTGAAAGCTGCATTGACCTTGCTAAAGGTTTTAGTCACTTTGGTTTTACCCAGCAAATGGGTGTACAAAAAGCTGTAGCACTGTTGTTTGGACAGTATCTTTCGAAGTCAAAGAAAATCGGAACATCAAATTGGGCACAGAAGCCACTTACATCACAACAAATAAGCTACGCTGCCGCCGATGCGTATGCAGCTCTACTGGTATTTTTAGAGCTTCGTAAACAAAACCTATTACCGACTCACATTTCACAAACGATTCAAACCGCACTTCACGCGTAAAGTTATAAAAGTCTTTTCTAAGGCTTAGCGATTGATCAATACTTTGCTAAGATGTGCACAATTTCATAAACATGATGAAGCAAGGAGCGAAAGCATGCTAATCATTCCAGCAATTGACCTGAAAGATGGTAAATGTGTGCGTTTAAAACAAGGGCGTATGGAAGACGATACCGTTTTCTCTGACGATCCAGTTGCAACTGCCCAGCATTGGGTAAATGAAGGCGCACGTCGTTTACATTTGGTTGATTTGAATGGCGCTTTCGCAGGTACCCCAATTCATAAACCTGTTGTTGAAGCGATTGCTAAAGCTCAGCCAGAATTACCAATTCAAATTGGTGGTGGTATTCGCTCATTAGAAACAATTGAACACTACTTAGAAGCTGGCGTGACTTTTGTCATCATTGGGACTAAAGCAGTTCAAGAGCCAGAATTTGTAGAAGAAGCGTGTAAACGTTTTGCAGGTCACATCATTGTTGGTATTGATGCCATGAATGGTATGGTTGCAACTGACGGCTGGGCAAACGTTACTGACGTTAAAGCAACCGACTTAGCGAAACGTTTTGCAGATGCTGGTGTGTCTAGTATTGTTTATACAGATATTGCACGTGACGGCATGATGCAAGGTGTAAACGTTGAGCAAACTGTCAACTTGGCTGAATACTCAGGCTTACCAGTGATTGCTTCAGGTGGTGTAACTAACCTTGATGACGTTCGTAACTTAAAAGGCAAACCAGGCATTTTAGGTGCGATCACAGGCCGTGCAATTTATGAAGGTACTTTAAACCTTCGTGAAGCTCAGCTTCTGTTAGATGAAAATCGTCTTTAATTTCTAAGATGTAAAAAAGAGCCACTTTAGGCTCTTTTTTTATTTTAATCATTTCTAATCTAATAGTTTTTCTAAATCGATCACCTCATCTGCAAGCCCCATTGCATAAGGTGAATGCGTAATCATAATCACAGACGGAACAACTTGCTGAATATACTCAAGTATATTTTTTGCAGTATCTACATCTAAAGCTGCGGTCGGCTCATCTAATATGATGAGTTGTGGACGAGCCAAAAGACCTCGAAGAATACAAATTCTTTGTTTTTCTCCTCCTGAAAAATTCTTATAAATTTCAGTTAGATCATCATCGAGCGTTAACTGATGCTTTTTCAAAATATGCGATAAGTTAAACTGCTCAAGCATCTGAAGTAAGTAAGAATCTTCGTATATATGTTGAGAGTTATAGACTAGATTCTCTCTTAAAGAATAAGGAAAAATCACAGGTTGCTGGGCAACATAGACCACTTCATCAAAAATATGCTTAGAAAAGTTATGACTAATATCGATATTTTTATACAAAAGCTGTCCAGATTGAATCTGATATACCCCCATTAAATAATTCATCAGAGAAGTTTTACCTAGCCCTGTTTGCCCAATCACGACATACGTTTTATTAGCCAAAATTGTTAAATTAAAATGGTCTACTGCTCTTTTTCCTAACGAAAATTTGGCATTTATAAATTGAAATATGACTTCGGAATGTTGAATGGTAGACGACGTATATTGCTCTTTCTTGAGATTAAAATACTGTCGGTATTTTGCTAAAGCCACAAAGTTGCCATTTAACCGCATCAAACTTTGGGAAACAGCCAAAAATGGATTGGTGAGTTGAATAATATAAGTGCTTATCAATACGAAAGCCCCAGCTGTCAATTGCTTGTCAGTTGAAAGAAATACAGTAAATAACATAAAAATAAGTAAGAATAAAAAGATCATAAACAACTGAGAAATCATCAATAATCCTATTTTCTTATTCCTATCTTTTGCCGTTGTGATATATAAATTTAGAGTGTCATTAAATTTTGATAACTGAAACGGCACTGCATTTTTTACTTTAATTTCATAGGAGTTAGATATTTGATGTATTAAATGACTATTCACTAAATTGTCTTTTTCATACATAGCATCGAATAGTGAACTACTTCTTTTATTTATATAAAAGGAAACGATAAAAATAATAATAGCGACCAATAAAAAGCTAAAACTGAAAAGTAAACTAATGGTCATAAACAAAACCGCAAAAATCATTACCAATTGGAAAATAATTGGTCCTAAATAAAAAGTTAACGTTAAATTAATCTCACCAAAAGCAGTACTTCCTCTTTCAAGATCACTCATTACTGTTCCAGCCTCGATTTGATCTTGTGCATCTTTTTTTAGATTTAAATAATTTTTTAAGCCTGCAGAAATTAATGATCCTTTGAAATCGACCATCAAATAAGCCCCAAAAATATTTTGCGTCCAATGGCATAACTCATTGACTAACCATGCGGTCGCGTAGGCAAGTACAAGTAGATATAAAAAATTAAATGGGAGCTGAATATTGAGTAAAAAGTTATATTCGTGTGCAGAATAATCGATAATAATTTTTAGCAAGTATGGTAATAAAGTCGTAAAAAATGCTGCAAATACCACTAATAAAAACATAAGAAACATACTACTTCTTTGTTTCTTATAGTTTTCTTTAGAAATATTCCAGATAAATTTATAGTTCTGAATATCTTGCGAACTTAATAAAAACTTCATTTCTCTATCTTTTTTCTGTTAAAACGATTTAAAAATAATTTCATTACACAAGAAATATCATAACTTGTCTTATTTATTGTTCTTCATGTTTTTTGTTTAAAACTAAACTTACAATTTTTTAAATAAGATAAATGCAAGATATAAAACCGAATACTTCATATAGTTTTAAAAAAGATTTTAAAGTTAATACACCACATTACGAATGAATTTAAGTATTTGATTACCGCTATTCACATACGTATAAGTCACTGAACTGGCATATATAATTGAAGAGCCAGCAGCTATAGTTTTTGAGCTATCTGCAAATTGTATGGTTAGCTCACCTTCTAATACATAAATAAGTTCTTGCCACCCTTCTGGGTCTGCTTCAGCAATATAAGATTCCCCTACTGCCAGTGACCATGTCCAAAGCTCAACTTGGCTATGGGATGGAACTGAAGCCAGTAAGGTTGCTTTGCTTTCCTCTTTTTCACCCTGCCAAGCAAGTACATTAACCAAGGCTTGTTCTTTATGCTCGGGTGCGCTCACAATCGTTCTAAAGTCTACCCCCAACACTATCGCAATCGCGTCGAGTTTAGCTAGGCTGATATTGACTTGTCCTGTTTCTAAAGCAGCAATCGTTCGTCTACTTACACCTGCCTGATCTGCCAAGTCCTGTTGGCTTAAACCACGCTCATCTCTTAGTGAACGGATATTTGTGCCTACATGCTGTAAAACGGTACTCGACTGGCTCATAGAATAGGTAGTAAAGAAAATTTGAGCAATATATTGCACAAAACTGAAGAATAGCGCAATATGTGCAGTATATTGCACAATTTATTTTAATTTTGAGTATGCCACCAATTTCTTTGAGTTCAAGCAAAGCCCCTCAGTTAGCACTCGTTTTGATTACTATGGTTTGGGGCGGAACATTTCTTACAGTGCAATATGCACTGAATTTTACATCGCCTATGTTTTTCGTAGGCTGCCGCTTTGCTGTAGCAGCGCTAACGTTATTGCTTATTTCATTCAAGAGCATGAAAGGCGTTACGTTAAAAGACTTAGGTGCTGGTACTGCAATTGGTGTAGTGATTGTAGGCGGTTATGGAACTCAAACGATTGGCCTGCAAACCATTCCGAGTAGTGAGTCGGCTTTTTTAACGGCGCTTTATGTTCCACTTGTTCCTATTCTAATGTGGCTCATCTTTAGAAAGACACCACATGTCATGACTTGGATAGGAGCAGCTTTGGCCTTTGCTGGTCTTGTTTTATTAACAGGTAATGGTTTTGAGCAAATTTCATTAAGTTTTGGCCAGCTTTTAACAGTACTTGGCTCAGTTGCGATTGCTTTAGAAATTATTTTTATTAGTTACTTTGCTGGAAAGGTAAATTTGCGCCGTGTGACCATTATTCAACTTGCTGTCGCGTCTCTACTTTCGTTTGCCGTTATGCCTGTGGTGGGTGAGCATACGATTCCAGCATTTTCATGGCCGCTTGTACTCCTTGCTGTTACATTAGGTTTAGCAAGTGCGCTGATTCAATTTGTGATGAACTGGGCTCAGCGTATGGTTGATCCTTCACGTGCTGCGATTATTTATGCAGGAGAGCCTGTTTGGGCAGGAGTTATTGGCCGAATCGCAGGTGAGCGTTTACCAGTTATTGCTCTTTTTGGCGGTGCTTTAGTGGTGTTAGGTGTTTTAGTCAGTGAGTTAAAACTTAAGTTACCCATTAAAAAAACTAAAAGAATTCGAGAATAAAAAAGAGAGCTTAACGCTCTCTTTTTTATATCTATTATTTTTTCTTTAATAAAATGCAGGGCTCGTAGTACTCAACTACCGGCATTGGATCATAGAATGGATGAAGCAATTTCTTCCATTCCTGATAAGCCTCAGACTTTCTAAACCCTTCGGTATGATGCTCCATCTCATCCCAAGAGATCATTAGAATATAATGATGTGGGTCAGTTGCATGCTTAATCAGTTGGACAGCATTAAAGCCTTCCATTGGATAAACAATATGTTTTGCCTGCTCGAATGCTTTAAGAAATGCTTCACTTTGCTCAGGCTTTATACTCAAATGCACATGTTCAATAATCATGATTTATTGATACATCGGACGATTGTCGTTTAATGCAATCAAACCGCGAATTGCACGATATACGATCCAGATCCATGCTGCTGTAATCACGCCTACACAGAATACAGTCGAAGAGATCGCAACGCCTGCAAATAAATCGGTATTTTCACCCGTAAAGAATAAGAAAATAAACGGTAAAAAGGCAATAATATTCCAAGCGAGATACCACCAGAATGTTCTGATTTGCCATGTAAAGTGGCTCGCAAAAATTGAACCTTGTACATCGGAACGTTTTACGTAGTTAATAATTAGAGCAATAATCGCAAGTAAGCCGCCTGTAAAAATGGCAACAATATAAAGTACATATAAAATAAGTGTTAAAGTACGATTTGGATCTTGGTCGATAGAACTATTCATTTTTATACCTCTCAAGTTTAATAAAACAATTTACTTTTATAAGCCCCGCAGAACATTTAAGGGAGAAATTAGCCACAAAATCAAAAGTAAATGAAAGAATATGGTACAAAAATAAATCTTACGGAATGGTTGTTTTTGTGTTTTATGTCTCAATTTTTGTTGTGCCCACCATGCAGCAGGCCAGCCGCCTAAAAAGCTAACGATGTGTAAAGTTTGTTCAGGCACACGGCGATTGCCTAGTTGTGCAGCCTCTTTATCTTGTGAATAAAGCCAGTAACTTAAAACATTCATCATTAAAACAAACAACAGAGTATAGGCTGGTAATGTATGGATAAAGCTCATAATGCCCATTAAAACAAAATAAAATACGATCCCCATTTGCATGGCAGACAATGGTTTTGCTTGAAATGAAGATTCTGGTTTTGCTGACTTTGCAGCTTTGCGAGTTTGAGATGCCTTTAAATAAGTCACCTGCTGGGCACGGAAGCGACCTCGTTCATCGAGAATGACCAGATACTCTAATGCACAACCAATAATTGGCCGAGGTCCGGGGCGTGCAAAATCTTTGATATGCAAAAAGACTCGCTCTTTTTCAGCATCATCTGGCTGAATAAAGCCATAACCTTTTTCGTCGAACCATTCGACTAATCGCCCCTGATCTCGCATCTTTATTCCTTTTATGCTTTTACATGACTTAAACGGTCTTGCATCATTGCTCGCATTTCTTGCGGGTCTTTTTGCAAAATGTCGTCGCCTGTACGTCCTTCTTCTTTATTTTTTTGAGCAACTTGCAAGCGCATTGACCAAAAACGGCATGCTGCCATTGCTAAGAATACATCTAAACACTCAAGTTCATCTGAAGTAAGCACACGAACTTTTTGGTATGCCGCTAAGTAAGCCGCTACTTTGTCTAAGTTTAAATGTGCTTCTGGATATTCGGTACAAAAATCATTGATGGTAATCGCAATATCAAACAGCAATTCATCTTGATTTAACTCGTAAAAATCTAAAATACCTTGTAATTGCTCACCTTCAAACAGCGTATTGTCACGGAACAAATCAGAGTGAATAAAACCTGTTGGTCGATTTGAATACTGCGCTGTTTTCGCATTGAAAGCTTGATAAACCTGCTCAAGTAAAGCTTGGTCATCTTGAGACATATTTGGCTTAAGCTGCTCTGCAACGCCTGTCCAGTATTGATGATCGCGTCGATATTCACGCTCAAGCGGAAAATCTTGTAAAGCCACATGCAGTTTCGCCTGTGCATCTGCAATTGCCGCAACTTGTGCTACTGTGGTTTGCATGGGATGGTGACCCATGAGACGTGGTGCAATCTGTGCAGGCTTTTCTGCAATCACGTGAACCGCTTGTCCGCTATGCTTCAACGGTACAGCAACGGGTACATCATGAGTGCCTAATTGTTCAAGTACAGGAATAAGTTCACCTGCCCCTTTGGCATCTAACTCTTCAAACACGGTAAGTACATATTGTTTGCGGTTTACATCAACCAAAAAATAATTGGTGTTTTGAATACCTCCCTGAATTGGGTTCAGCTCCAACACCTCTAATCCATAAGGTGCAGCAAAGGTGCGAACTTCATCTAAACTCAACGGGGTATAAACCGACATGGAAAACCTGCAAAAAACATCTGTGAAGTTTGATAGAATACCTCTTCCCTCCATGAAGGTGTAGCGCCTGTGTAGGAACTTTCACCAACGGCGATTATTTTTGGAAAAAGCTATGCTTGCTAAACGTATTATTCCTTGCCTAGACGTTGATAACGGACGCGTAGTTAAAGGCGTTCAATTCCTCGATATTCGTGATGCGGGCGACCCTGTTGAAGTGGCACGTCGCTATAACGAACAAGGTGCAGACGAAATTACCTTCTTAGACATTACCGCTACACATCATGGACGAGATACCACTTACCGTACTGTTGAACGTATGGCCGAGACTGTATTTGTGCCATTAACGGTTGGTGGTGGTGTACGTAAGGTTGAAGATATTCGTGCATTATTAAATGCAGGTGCAGACAAAGTAAGTATTAACTCAGCTGCCGTATTTAACCCTGAATTTGTTCAAGAAGCTTCTCAGCACTTTGGCGCGCAATGTATTGTGGTTGCGATTGATGCCAAGAAAACTGGTGACAACAAATGGGAAATCTTTACTCACGGTGGCCGTAAACCAACGGGTATTGATGCCATTGAATGGGCTGTGAAAATGGCTGACTACGGTGCGGGTGAGTTACTCATTACCAGTATGGATGCCGACGGTACTAAAGCAGGTTACGATATTGCCTTAATGCGTGCCATTAATGACCGCGTTACCATTCCAACAATTGCTTCAGGCGGTGTAGGTAACTTACAACACCTTGCAGACGGTATTTTACAAGGTGGTGCAGATGCCGTATTGGCTGCAAGTATTTTCCACTTTGGCCAATATACGATTCCAGAAGCTAAACAATACTTAGCTGATCAAGGCATCGAAATGCGCTTGTAAGCTTATATATTTAAAGGGGCGATATGCCCCTTTATTTTTTTATGCAGCGCCATCTACCGAATTTAGCTCACTAACGAGTTGAGGCTTTTCTTTTTTCTCGACCCATTTTGCAGGAAAGATTTTTTCTACAGCTTGAGACAGTGGTCTAGCCAACACAGCTGGCAAGCGAACACCCAAAGGATTTTGTTCTTTTAAATCTGCCGAAGACACCACCCGTGTTCCCATCACATAATCAAACCAAGGCTTAGTCACACACCAATTAGCATCTTGATTTGAGTTCATGTGGTGGTCGTAGTGCCACGGAATTTTACGCTTTGCCCAGTCAGGCTCTAAATGTGCACGGCGATGAATATAATAATAATTACCAGCACTGTACCAAGCTGCAAGTGCCATACCTTTTGAAAATGGATAGAAAATAGCACTTGAGACTGTTGCGACTACAGCAAGCGAAATTAACTCATTTTTAGTTCGCCAGTTTCCAACTCCCTCAACATAGCAATCATCATGAAATTGTTGTTTACGTACTTCCCGATGATGTGCCCAATGTGACTCCATGCTCTTTGGCACTGGGCTATAGCGCGGTTGTCCAGCACGGTGTACACCATGCAAAATATATTTGTGTGCCACCCATTCAAATGCATTTGCAACTGCAATTCCGGCAATAAAACCTTTTAACATCACCTAACTCCTTTTTCTTTTTATTCAGCATATAAAATTCGTTATGCTAGGTATTGACCAGAATTTATGGTTTCATTGACAAATCACGACAAGAAAGAGGTGGTCACGGATGCCACAACTAAAAAATTACACAGGTTCGGTGTATGGAGGACTGGGACATCTATTAAAAGCTTATTGTGAAGCCAACCAGTTAACTATTCCTGAGCAATTAGAACAAATTCAAAATCTGGAGCGTTTTGACTATGTGGTTTGGCGCGATCTATTAGAAGTTATTTATAAACTAGATCCGAAGCCGGGTTTAGGGCTAGAAATTGCCAAATATGTACAACCAAAACACTTAGGGATTATTGCCTACCTAGCGCTCTCTTGCGATAACTTAGGGGAAGCTTTAATTCGCTATCATGATTTTCATCGTCTGATTTATGACGGTAGCCCTTTAGTGGTTGAGCTATATGAACAATATGCTTCGATTCGCTGGGAGGCGACTGAGCTACACCCTACTCAGCTTACCGATGAAATTGCGATTGCACTGGTCATTCAGTTTTTACGTCTTTTTATGTCTCATGAGGATGTGCATTTACATGAAGTACATTTCTTAAATGCTGCCCCTAAAAATATCAGGGTTTATGAACAATACTTCCAATGTCCCGTTCGTTTTAGCCAGCCGCGTACCGAGTTGCTTATTCCAATTACGGAAATTCATAAGCCGCTTAGCAGCGCCGACCACACCCTACAGCAGTTATTGGTTCAGCAAGCACAAGCGCTGTTAGAACAATTACCAAATTCGACCCAACTTGATCAGCGTTTACAGCATTCAATTTTGACTGGACTGCAAAAAAATCAATATCAAATTGAATATATTGCTGCTCAATTAGGCCTGTCCGTGCGGCAACTCCAACGTCATTTACAACAACAAAACACCACCTTTCAGGAACGTGTACAGCAAGTGCGCTTTATGCTGGCAACCGAGTATTTAAAAGACCCACATTTAAGCTTACAAGAGATTGCCCTTTTACTGTGTTACTCAGAACAAAGTGCTTTTCAAAGAGCATTTAAACATTGGACCAATCAAACACCCCAACAATGGCGAGTTCAATTTTTAGACAAAGAATAACCTACCAAAACTTACAAATCTTTTCTTGATTAAAACAACACTGAAAACAAAAATTTCATATAGTCACATGCTTAATTTTTTGTGACATATTTCACATTAATTAAAAAATAGATCAATAGATGAGTAATCACAATGAATAAATATTTTGCTGAATTCCTAGGTACGTTTTGGCTAGTCTTTGGTGGTTGTGGTAGCGCAGTGTTAGCCGCAGCTTTCCCTGAACTTGGTATTGGCTTTGCAGGTGTAGCCCTTGCCTTTGGTTTAACCGTACTCACTGGTGCTTATGCTCTCGGGCATATCTCTGGTGGCCATTTTAACCCCGCGGTCAGTGTCGGTCTTTGGGTCGGCGGCCGTTTCGATATTAAAGATTTAATTCCTTATATTGTTGCACAAGTGGTTGGTGCAACTGCTGCTGCATTTGTTCTCTATATTATCGCTCAAGGTCAAGCTGGCTTTACTGGTGTGGGCGGTTTTGCTTCAAATGGTTTTGGTGATTTATCGCCAAATAAATTTGGTCTAGGTTCTGCTTTTATTATTGAAGTGGTACTTACTGCGTTCTTCTTAATCGTTATTTTAGGGGCAACTGACCGCCGTGCACCTGCTGGTTTTGCACCTATTGCGATTGGTCTTGCATTAACGCTTATTCACTTAATCAGTATTCCGGTTACAAACACTTCTGTGAACCCTGCACGTAGTACAGGTGTTGCATTCTTTGCTCAAACTGGTGCTTTAAGTCAGTTGTGGTTGTTCTGGGTAGCGCCGATTTTAGGTGCTGTGATTGGTGCAATTGTTTATAAGGTAGTTGCTGGGGATAAGGATTAATTCTTTATAACCTTAATCTGCTATCGCGGTGGGTGACATGGATGTCACCTGTTGAGCAGGGGTACACGGAAGTGCCCTCTGCTCAACAAAGCCTTTTGCTTACTTTTGGGCTTTCAAAAGTAAGAAATGTCTATACAAACTCACTAACACCTAACGTGGTATGAAAGACTGTATGGCAACATGACTATGCTAAACATCACACATAAAATGCATAAATTATAAAAACGGATTATTCACTTCTTGTTCAGCTGGACGTTCAATTTTCTCAGGCAACTCTTCTTTTTCCAAAGCTGCAACTACATCGTTTAAAAAGCTCTGTAATGCCTTTGCCTGCTCTAACCCGACTTTATCTTTAGTAATTTGCAAATTGCCATAAATGCTCACGCAATCGACATCATTTTCTAATGTTAAATCTTCAATTGAAGAAGACTCTGTACCCTTTTCAAATGGCTTAAACATAAGTGTGGTCTCGTTGTTATATCTTCACAGTGTAATACGATCAATTTAAAAAAAATCAATCAAAATTAAAAGTGCCGATAAAATTAAAAAAGCGCCCATCAAGATATTAAAATATTTCAAACGGTTGCCCTGATTAAGCACCACTGAAAATTTATCACCGCAGAAACCCCAAAAGAACAAACACACATAACAGGTAAAAAAATAAATAACGATAAAGACTGGCAATGCCTGCGGATTTTCAATACTGGTAAACATGGTAATACCCGATACACAGGCTAACCATGCTTTAGGGTTCAGCCACTGTAACAAGAACCCATCTTTAAAATTAGGAATAATCATCTGTTCTACAGGAACACTGGAAATAGAAATATTTGCAGCAGAAAGAATAATCTTAATCCCGATATAGCAAACAAATAGCGTTCCACAAACTGCAAGAATTTTTAAGACAACTGGAAATTGAGTTAATACACTTTGCAGACCAAATGCCATAAAAATCAAAAGCAAAGTAAAGCCAATGGTGGCGCCTGAAATATAGGGAAGCGATCTTTTTAGACCGTGATTTAAGCTGGTCGATAAAATAACGGTATTGACTGGACCCGGGGTAATCGACATGGCAAAAGAAAAAAGAAACATCGAGGCAAACATTGTTATTGTCCTTATTCGAATAAGATGAACAGACAGATCTGTATATTCATCTTATTGTATTGAATAAGAACTGCGCAATACTTCCTACAAATGCTTATTTAATGATTTGCAAGAAATAGTTCACTAAGGCTTCTACTAATTGTTTCACAATAGCTTTTCTAGTTTCTTCATCAATACTTGGAACTTTTGATTCCATAGGTTCAGAAGAAGTACTTTTCTGCTTTTTAAACTGGTCTTGTAATGCGTGAATCTGATCTGTACTTAAGTCTCGTTCACACTGGCTTTCTCCGTCCCAGTGTAAATAATCTAGCTTCTGGTTTGACTTAACTTGGCTAGATGTTAACGGCAGACGATAGACATTACGTTTTTGTTGTTCGGTGAGTTGAGGGAATAGGTTAATTCCCAACTTTTCCTCTAAATAACAAACACTCACGACCTTAACCTGCTGTGAGTTGTTATTTGGTGCGTAGTAAGCGCCAATTGCGCCAGTTTTAGGATAATAAACAGCCTTATACACTGCGCTTGGAACGAGGACACCACGACCAATCGTTTTGAGTCGTTGACCTTCAAAAATTGGTCCCGTCACGATATAAGCATCTTGCTTTTGCTTAGTAACCACAGCGCGCGTAGCATCTTCAAGCTTACGCCAAACTTCCTGATTATTTTTAGGTGCCTGCGGAACCATATTACTGAGCGAGAAGCTATCGTACTGAGAGTCCTTAGTCGGCATATCACCATTTGGTGACATGTGCCCGCGGTCATAACCTGAGCCACGATAGTCGCTTAACAGTGAACGGTGACGTTCAGGAACGCGAGTTTCTTCGTGGAAATTATCTTCACGTTTAATTTTAGTACTTAAACGTTCTGGACTTAGATATTCAGCTGACCATAACGGCGTTTTAGACATACCTGAGTACAAGACATTGAAACCATTAAAGCACAGCGGATAACTGTCTTTTTTTAAGCTGTCTTTATTCAAAGCAGGTGGAATTTCGCGATAGAACTGGTTTAGACAAGTCGAGTTGGTACTTAAAGGCGAAAACCACTGTGAAATTTTTTCACCGCCAAAAGCGAAGGCAAAACTTCCTGCTGCCACTCCGGCAAGTACAATTTTGCCAAAATGCTCACTTAAAGAAAAATCACCGAAGATGCCTGAACTACTTTTTTTACTAGCCATGTTTCTATCAATACCACTGTCCATATGCAGCTTAACAATCCTGCTTTTTTAAGTATATCGCTTATCTTTCAAATGGTTAAAACATGGTCATCTTTTTTGTAACTCCATTTCTTGTTCGGTAACAGTTTGTTGGCATTGTGAGGAACTTTCACTATTGAATTGGGTTAATTGCGTATCTTTCATTGAAAAGCCCTCATGCCTTATGACATGGTTAGCTCCACAAATTTGGATAAAAATATAAACGGAGTCCATTTAATGATCCATTCAAAGATTATTGGTATTGGCGTAATTGCTGGACTGTGCAGTATGGCAGCCCTAGCTGAACCTGCTGTTCAACCAGGTGAAACTTTAGAAAGTTTGTCTAAAGTAAAAGTCACTACAACCGTCAATGGGCAACCTGGCTCTATTAGTGATTTAGTGAATAGTGGGAAAGTACAACCCGTTTCTGCTCCACCAACAGGCGCAGCACCTACTGGTGCCCCTATTCCAGCTGATGTCCCTCCTGCTCCTCCAGCAGATGCACCACCAGCACCTCCAGCGGGCGGTGAAATGGCTGCTCCAGCGCCACAAGACCCAAATACACCACCGCCACCAGCTGACCCGAACCAGTCAGCAGACCCAATGGCAAAAGAGGGTGCATTGCCAGCAGATGCACCTATGCCACAAGCTCAATAATCAGAGCCATAAAAAAACCAAGACTTATGTCTTGGTTTTTTTTATTACATCAAATTTTTTATATTTCGATTTGACTACCTAACTCCACCACACGGTTGGTTGGAATTTGGTAGAAGTCGCTCACCGGACTGGTGTTACGCTGCATCGAAATAAACAGCTTTTCTCTCCACGGCGACATACCATCACCCACCGAGTGAACAATACGATCGCGGGAAATAAAGAAGCTGATATGCATTAAGTCATATTCAAGACCTAACTGCTCATAAGCTTGCATAAGCGCTTTTGGCACATTCATTTCATCTTTAAAGCCGTAGAAAATTTTAATACGGTAGAAATGTTCAGCTAAAGCTTCTGTCGTAATACGCTCTTCTGGTGGAACGAATGGCACATCTTCAATCACCACAGTCACCAGAATATTACGCTGATGCAGCACTTTGTTGTGCTTAATGTTATGCAGCATGGCATGTGGCACAACGTTTGGTGTACCTGTCATAAACACGGCATCACCCGGCACCCAGTGCACGCTGTTACCAATACTTTTCACAAACAAGTCTAAAGCTAAAGTGTCATGTTCAAGTTTGGCAAAAGTAAGCTCACGACCACGTTTCCATGTCATTAAGATGGTGACTGCAATACCACCAATGAGCAACGGCACCCAACCACCTGATAGCACTTTAAGTGAAGTTGCTGCAACTAAAACCGATTCTAAAATGAAGAATGGAATAATCAGTAACACCACTTTTGGCCAGCTCCATTTCCACGCTGAGTAGATAAAGATGGAAACCAAAATCGTGTCACAGAGCATGGTTAAAGTTACTGCTAAACCATAAGCACTTGCCAAGTTTGAGCTGGTTTTGAAAATCAGAATTAAGATAATAATTGCGATTAAAAGTAACCAGTTTAAGAACGGTACATAGATCTGACCTTCTTCAGACTCAGAGGTATGTTTAATACTTAAACGTGGTAAATAACCCAATTGAATCGCTTGACGAGCAAGAGAAAATACCCCAGAAATTACAGCTTGAGAGGCAATCACTGTTGCCATAGTCGCCATAATAATCATTGGGTAAAGTGCCCACTGTGGAACCAGTAAATAGAACGGATTTTCAATTGCCGCAGGGTCACGAAGTAACAATGCGCCCTGTCCTGCATAGTTTAAAACTAAGCATGGCAATACTACAAAGAACCACGCAAGACGAATCGGAACTGGTCCAAAATGCCCCATGTCGGCATAGAGAGCTTCACCACCTGTTACTGTTAACACCACAGCACCCATCACAAAAAAGGTCATGATTGGATGATGGTAGATAAACTGAATTGCCCAATGCGGACTAAACATGCCGAGTACAATCGGTGTTTGAATAACGCTGTGAAGGCCTAATGCACCTAAAGAGATAAACCACACAAGCGTAATAGGACCAAAGAACTTACCTACAAAGGCTGTACCATGTTTTTGTACTAAAAACAGCGTAATGATAATAGCAATGGCAATTGGCATAATGAACGGGTCAAAAACGTTGGTTGCAATAGACAACCCTTCGACCGCAGACAATACCGAAATTGCTGGGGTAATAATACCGTCACCAAAGAACAGTGATGCCCCAATAAAGCCAATGGCAATCATGTAGATTTTTTTGTTGTCGGCAATTTTTGCTTTACGCAAATTCAATGCGAGTAAGGCCATAATACCGCCTTCACCATTGTTATCTGCACGCATGACAATTGCGACATACTTGATGCTGATGATCAGCATTAAGCACCAAAAAATAATGGATAAAATTCCTAATACGTTTTCAGGCTGAATTCCCAAACCATGGGCAGTATGGAAGGACTCTTTCAAGGCATAGAGCGGACTCGTTCCGATGTCTCCAAAGACCACCCCAAGAGCTGCCAAAGCCGTGGCAGGCAAGGTCGCTTTTTTGGCCGTATTTTGCATTGTGTAATTAAACCAATAGATTTTTAGCGCAATCTTATCACCTCTATTATTTTTTTTCTGTAATGCTCGTCTTAAATCTTGGCAGAACCTGATTTTTTAGTTACTATCGCACGCCTTGGTGAGGTGTCCGAGTGGCTGAAGGAGCACGCCTGGAAAGTGTGTATACGTTTGCGCGTATCGAGGGTTCGAATCCCTCTCTCACCGCCAGAATTCAAAAAAAGACCTAATCGTTTCGATTTAGGTCTTTTTTATTGCGCTTTTTTAATAAATCTAAATAAAGTCAATTTAATCAAAGATAAGTAACTTCGCACCATTCAAGCTAAAAGACTGATGGGGTTCCGAGTTATCCCCTACTTGATAACTCATGCCTGAAGTTAAAGTAAATGTTCGCCCGTCTTTCAATCTACTTTCTAGCTCGCCTTCTAGGCAAAATAATATGTGTCCTTTTTCACACCAATGGTCTGCTAAGTAATTTGCTGAGTACTCGACAAGTCTTACTCTTATTTTATTTCCTTCTTCACCAAAAATTGGGTTTTCCAATAAGCTTTTCCTGTTTCACCGCTATATTCAGTGACTTCAATTTCTTCCCAGTTTGTAATTTGAAATGGAAAAGGCGCGATATTCATAGTTTTTCCAGAGACGTATTATTGTATTTTCAACTTATAGACAAAATTGGTTTTTGCAAACGATTTAAAAATCTATTTCTTAAGGTCCATTGCCTAACTCAAAAAGAAGTCCATCAGATTTCCCTAATCAGCCTTAATCCAAATCGAACACTTCTAATGACTCTACATAAGGCAAAATAAGATATTCATGATGAGATAAATGTTGTTCTAGCTGGTGATGCGTTGTTTGATTGAATTGATAAAAGTTGCTCAACTCATTAAGTAATTGAGGCGTTTTATTTGCATCAAATTTTGGTGTTTTAATAAAGAATAATAAGCTTGCACCTAAACCCACATACTCTAAGCCATAGTTTTGATCTAAATGCTCAATCAAGCTAAAAGACTCAAAAGGGTTCAAATCACAACTAAAATATCCATTGAGGCAGGCTGCAAATTTCTGAGTTTCAGTTGGACTATTGACTAACTTTACTTGAATAACGGCATCTAAAATTTTGTCGGGTTCAGCATTGATCTGTAGCAGAGTTGCTTGATCTTCATCGCTATAGTTAAGTTTTTTAGGCAAGTTATTAAAGTTTATATAGTTTTCTGGCTTTAATAATTGTTCAATATGATATTGAAGCTCTAAAGGTCGAGTATTTTCCCAACTTGCTGCACTGTCATCTTCAACGAATTCTGTGGTATCAAAATAAAGCCCATCTCCCATTGAAGCATGCATGGAGGTGTATTCACATTGTCCTACATCTTCTAAAAGTAATAATACTTTTTTAGGTAAATGCTTATGCTTAATTTCTGAATATAAGTTAGCAACATCGTTCCATGAATTTATTTCACTGATTGTTGCGTAGCATATTAAATCATGAGCATCGTCAGTTATAAGGGAATTTTCTTTTTCTTTAACATCAAGAATAGTCATAAATTTTTAAATTTAATCTATATTTAGCAGACATTTATATCATAAATAAACTGTATATTTAACTTAAAACCTTAATGTAACTTTTTAAAAATCTTCTATATAAGAAGCCCAAACTCTCACGTTCAGGCCTTCCTACCTTAAAACCTACTCAGACAACGCTAATAACTTCTGAACATATTCAATCGCATTATTTTCTATGTCTTGTTGAGTCGGAACATCGTCATCTTCTGAAGGGTTTGTGTCTAAACCATAAAATGCATGAAGTGGTTGGTAGTCCGCACCAACATATAAAGCTGTTAGCTTAAATGGAGTAAAAATTTGCTCTAAAGAAAGGTTATATCCACCATACTCTGAATAAACTTTTTCTTGCACACCCGCAGACAAAGCCAACATAAACTTTTTATTTTTAAGCTTATCGCCTGTTGAACCATACCCCCAACCATAAGTCACAACTTCATCAATCCATTTTTTCAATAGCGGTGGACAGTTAAACCAATACACTGGGAATTGAAATACTAAATTTTCGTGTTCTTCGACTAGTGCTTGTTCTTTGGCAACGTCAATGACACCGTCTGGGTAGGCTTGATAAATTTGGTGAACCGTAAATTGGTCTGGGTGTTTTTCTAGTTCTTCTACCCATCTTTTATTTACAACAGATTGGTCTATGTGAGGATGGGTAACAATGACTAATGTCTTTTTCATTATGAAAACACTCTTATCGGAAAGTTGATAAATCGATTATAGAAGTGTACTTTCCTAAATATAAGTACGGTAATTTATGTTATATACTATACTAAAAGATAGTGTAGATTTTAAAAATGACTGAGTGCATTCCTTCATATACACCATTAGAAGATACGGGTTTTGGCTATACCCTTTCTTTGATTAATGGCAAATATAAAATGATTATTATGTATTGGCTGTATGAAAAAAATGTCATGCGTTTTAATGAGATGCAACGCTGTATTGGCAACATTTCATTTAGAACACTCAGCAATACGCTTAAAGAATTGGAAAGAGATGGACTAATTACTCGCAAGGAATATCCTCAAATTCCGCCAAAGGTTGAGTATCGACTTTCAGAAAAAGGGCAATCTTTAATTCCTTTGTTAGATATGATGTGCCAATGGGGCGAGCAAAATAAGCCGTCTTAGTTTTATAGACTTAAAGTGATACTAATTATGAGAAATGAATTAAGAGAAATTTTTATTAAGGGATGCGAAGATAAAATTGAGAAGAAGGGAGACAATGTCGGTCTGTCTTTTTATGCTTTTTTTAAAAATAAGAATGACAACCCTGAGCTACTCATGGAAGCAGCTCATTGGTGGATTATGGAGCATAAGCTAGATCACTTTGAGAAAGCCGTTAAGATTAAACAGATGGTTTTAAGTGAACAATAATTAGAGTTATTCGAAAAGGCTTAAATTTAAATAGTTTAAGCCTTTTTATTATTTTAAAAGCATTTACTTAACATATGGCCAAACATCAGGATCTGTATATTCTTCATCGATATGATAGCCCTCAGCCTTGGCTTTTCTCTCTTCCTTTTCCCGATATTTTTGATTTTCAATTAATCTCTTTTTAAATGCTTGCTCGAATTCGCTAGGTGTCATTTTATCAGAGTCAGGAATTGAGTCTCTTTCATTGTAACGAACACTCTGAAAGCTAAATCTAAGCATATATTGCTCTTCATTACGCTCATTCTTAGCTGTTCTTTTTAAACTGATATCTAACATAACTCCATTAGCATACAACCTATAACCTAATGATTTTGTAGGAATATTATTTATTATATTTTTCCACTCTTCAAAAGTAAAAATATAGCTTGGATCAATGACATCACGACTTTTCGATAGATGTTTAATATTATCCTCTTTAGCAATCCGCGGAGCATCTGTGAAGAAATAGTTTTTCCAGCCAGCCTGATTAATACGTTTCATTAAGGCTACATAGCTTTGATAAGCTTGCTCTGGAGTAGCGAATTCTTCTTTTGTGAGACCCGCATCGATATCTAAAACTTGAATCCCTCCATTTTTGTCATATTGAGTACCTAAAACAGAAAAAACATGTTCAATTAACAAACTGTTAGGACCATTCTCTATGGTTAATTTTCCTAAGTTAGGAGGAGAAAATTGAAGTTCTCTAAAGCTAACACCAGCTGGGTGATTATCGACATTTCCATCACTATGCTTTGAAAAATCTTGAATACCTTGTTCACCCATATGCAAAGTGTAGGTCTGCTGATTCATAGTCAAATTCTCATTATGTTCTGATGTTGGCTGACAAGCGGAAAGTAATAATCCAAAAATAAAGATTAGGAAATATTGTTTAAATTTTGCCATCATTACTATCTTTCCCTACTTTAAACTCTGCTTTGCTATTTCCCCATCCTGCAATAGTTTCTAATTCTTTTTCTAAAAAGCCTCTTCCTTTATCACTTTGCATTAATCGATGATACTTAGCAGCCGCAACTTTAATCCATTTCATACGACTATCATAAACTTCAACTTGTGTACCCTCTAATGGTTCGCTGTAAACCGTTTCAGGTAATTGGGATAAAACCCCCGCATGACGTCCTTTATACTGTCCTTGTTTATTAGGTTTAACTGCATCGGCCCCATAATCACTAGATAAAACAAGAGTACTATCGGGTAAACCTGTAATACGTTGTAAAGAAGCCTGTTTCTGAACTTTCCACTCTTTCCACACAAGTTCTTGTAAAATATTAAATTGTTCTTGAACAGCAATCGCCATCAGATGGTCAAAAAGATTTTTAGAAGCCGTTTTAAAATTATCGTTTCGAGTTTTTCCTGCTCGCTTAAAAGTATTTTCAATATCAGGTAAATACCCAAAACCCTCTTCTATCTGGTCAGTGCATCCTAACTGTTTAATAACTGATAAGGAGTTAGACCAAGGCAAATTCTCAACTTCTTTTTTAATATGTTTAAAACCAGATACATTTCGGGCTTTCATACAACTTTTAAAGGAGGCTGATGAAGCACTCCATGCATAATGCCATGGTGCAATATCCATAAATAACCATAAATTGCCCTTAGCAAAAGAATGTACAGGATCTCGAATCATAGAACTAATAACAGGGGCTGTTAAAACGCCGCCTACAGCACCAGAAATTACAGGTGCCCACTTATATCCCCATGCAGTCAACCCATGTTTAAAAATAGCAGCTACGGTTTTAGACGCAAATGCCCCAAGCCCCATCCAATAGTAACGACCTCTAAATAATTTAGTTCCTGAAATTTCTTGTTCTAAATAAATTCGTGCATAGACAGAAGCAATACGTCTTGCTCTAGCTTCATAACCAGGTTCAAGTTTGTAATGATTCGCACTTTTAAGATTAGAAACTCTTTTTATAGCTTCTTGTTGATAAATTTCCCAAAAAGTTAAACAATCACATTTAACGGTTTTACAGCTATTTTCCGTAGTATTGGTATTACTGTCCCAATCAAGACTTCCACTCATTTAGCATCACCATCATTATCAGCAGAATCAGCCTCGAAACTTATCCAATTTAAATCCAACTTCAAATTTTCTTGCTTAGAAGAATGAATACGCTTAGACCTCCCTTTGTCATCTGCTTGAGAGATATACTCGTGCTCATCGGTAGAAATTTTATAGTCTACTTTTTTCATAGGCTCGCCAGAGGGTAATAGCATTTGAAACTTCTCGTTATAAGCCTCATAAGCAGGTAATCCTTGAATATTTACTCCGACTTCAGCCCCACCTTTAAATAGATGTTGCCCAGCTTTTACTTCAAACTTTGCTGGAGTAATTAATGTAATACCATTTTTATTAATAATAATCTGAGAACCGCCAGCCATATACAAAACCTTATCTGGTAAAATTTTATTTGTCTTCCTAAAATAGATTCCATGAAGATTAACTTAAAACGCTTAATATTATGACCTTTATTCTTGCTATTCAACTTGAGGATAGTATTGTGATTGCAGCAGATACTCGCAGTACTATACCGCAGCAGAATAATAGCTCATATTTATATCAAGATGGTATTCAAAAGCTTTTCACATGGGAAAACGGTATTATTACAGGAACTGGTGAATTAAACCTTATCCAAAATGTCATATATTCTTTCAATAAAGTTAATAAACATAGTATTGATGAACTGCCAAACTTATTGAAAGCATCCAAACTAAAACGTGAACAAGAAATCACACACTCACAGTTAGAAATCACAAAATTACTATATTCAACTTATAGTAAAAATGGGGCACAACTTTACTCGATTCAACCTAATAAACTAGAAGAATATGAAGTGATTAGATGCGAGAAAAATGAAATTTTACTATGGACATTTAATCCTAATATTCACCCTATCATTAATGCATTAACAGAACTATATTCCAGCCTAAAACCATTGAATGTATTTAATAATATCACTGACTGTATCTACTACTATTTAGGCCAAATATCTCCTATCTTTCATAAACAAGCACAACATGATTCTATGATGAGTAAAGAATTTAACTTCTTTTTTCAAGCCAAAGATGAATATTTTTTTGGAGAATTTTTAAATAATGACTCTAGTACACTAAATAAGAAATAATCTTTAAAGGTAGCGCCGCTATCAGACCTCCCCACCTTAAAATAATCAAACAACTCCTCTTACACCAAACAAAACTATCTCGACTTAAGCCATCCGCCTATTTCTTTTAATACATCAACTAGCTTTTCTAATTTTCGGCCTTCCTCAGTTAAAGAATATTCAACCTTAACAGGAACTTGTGCATAGACTTCTCTTAAAATAAAACCTTCTTCTTCTAAAAAACGTAGCTCTAAAGTCAGCATTCTCTGAGAGATATTAGGGATAGCTCTGCGTAACTCATTAAAACGCATGGTTCTTTCTAATAAAAAAGAAATAATGAGCATGCGCCAACGGCCGCCTAACACCGTCATGGCTTCTTCGACTGTACAGCCTGAAATGTTATCTTTCATAGATGATTACTAAGTATAATAAATATACCTACATAACAAAAAAATGCCTAATTTACAACCTATACCTAATTATAAATAATGCTTCTATCTAACCAATCACGGATATTTACTGTGGAATATAAAGAAATTTCAAAGAAAACCATCGGGCATTTATATTCAGCTCATTCATCTATTAGATCTTCAGATTTAGACCCAAAACTAATTGCTTTAGCCGAGTTGCATGTATCTCAAATCAATGGCTGCGCGTATTGCTGTGCTTTTCATTCCAAGGAGTTAAGAGATTTTGGTATAGCTCAAGAAGTTATCGACCAAATACCGGGGTATAAACATTCAAAAGCTTTCTCTGAAAAACAAAAAGTCGTTTTAGAGTTTGCGTCCGCAATTACCTATTTAAATGACCCGAAACAAATTGAAGCGACCAGAGAAAGTTTGGCTCAGCATTTTAGTGAAAAAGAGATTGTAGATTTAACGGCGAGTATTTCTTTAATGGGAGCATTAAACAGACTTCGAATTACTTTAGGCGATTAAGCCCCATGAAATATATGCTTGAGCACTCAAATTTTTAAGTTTAAAAAAGGCCTAAAGCTAGGCCTTCCCCCTCAAACCCGCTTTAAAAAATACTCAAGCAAAGCATCTCTTTCCCTTTCTTCATCTGAACTTAACAGGCCCAGAATTGCACCATCCATCATAAATACAAATATCTCCGCTTCTGAATAGGAAACTGTTTTTTTGGTTTCCATGAGCAAGCAGAAAATTTCATTTTTAAGCCACCGCCTATATCTGAGTGCAGTTTGATACGCATTTGGATAAAGCTTTTTAATTTCAAAAATCGCCTTAAACAACAGGTAATACGCGCTTTTTAAGTCAGCATGTAAAAGGTAAATTTGCCTGAGTTGATCAGACAAATCTGCATTTTGGTAAAGCCCACTCACCACACTCACTTTTTCTTGTAACTGCTCTTTTTGCGCGACCAAGCACCTTTCAATAAATCTTTCTTTGGAGTGAAAGTAGCTATAAAAGGTGCCTTTATTTATTTGAGATTGGGCAATAATTTGGTCTACCCCGACCTTATTAAAGCCATATTGTTTAAATAAATCTGTTGCTATATCAATCACGTGTAATGCCCTACGTGAAGCGTCTAAATTTTTCATGTGTACCGCTTAAAATAATTTTTTTTTGTAAATAAACGAGATAGAAATGCCGTCACTCTTAAATTGAGCGCTAAATACAGGCGTGCAAAAGCAGCACAAAAATGGTGTGCTCGCCTATCTCGGGTTTTATTGTTGCTATGATTTTTTAGTCGTAATGACCTATGGCTTAAAACCTAGAGTCGGTTAAACCGTTTTAAAGACCAGTTGGGTATAGAATCAAAGATTTTGGCAAAGGTTGCCAATGAGAGAGATGAAATAGTACGCATGAGCGAACTCCTTGGGTAATTAAGAAGCTTCGCCACATCACTGCTAAATGATTATGGTGGCGAAACGAAAAGGGGTTAGCAGACTGATTTACCCAAAAATCAGCACATCCGAAGATGTCCCCCTCCCGTTCCGCCGCAGAGAGGGACACGTAGGGATGCCCACAAAAAAGAGAGACTTTTTCGTGTGCTTTGGGTAAATACGGCCTGCTAAAACCGACTGGCAATGTGGCCAGCAGGCAAAGGATAATCCGCGTGTTTTTAAGTGTCAATGTAAGGTTGAATAGAAATTGGTTAAATAATTATTGTTGTTTATTCAATTAGATATTTAAGCTAAAAAGACCTTCAATTTAAATTTAACGATGTCATGATAATAATAAAAATGGTGACAGAGCGAAAAGGGATTAGCAGACTGGAAACAAAGAAACCAGCACACCTGAAGGTGTTCCCTTAACACTCTACCGTAGAGTGGTGATAGAACGATAAGAGGTTAGCAGACTGGACACACAGAACCAGCACACCCGAAGGTATCCTCTTACCGTTCTACCGTAAAATGGTGGCAAAACGATAAGGGGTTAGCAGACTGGGCACAGCACCAGCACACTCGAAAGTGTCCCCTTTTCGTTCTACCGCAAAATCGTTTGCAAACAAAGAATAGTTATCAAGTTTTTAAGTGTCAATATTCATATATTATTAATTTATAAAATATTTTTATTTCTACTGGTTCATTCTTTCATTATTAATTTACCGTTCATTTTCAAACCTGTTTAAATGAACAGATTGATCGCGCTATAAATAAAAGCTACAGTAAATAAAGTTTGAATTTTATAACTTTAAATAAATTGATAACGCACGCAGGCAAAGACATGGAAACCATACATGATTTTTATCGCCGCTTTTCTTTAACCAGAGATAGCGATTACTCGGTTCCATCAACTTCATTTGGACATTTTAACGTGTTCCAACGTGATGCCTGCTCGTTCCTCACACCTTATAGCCGCCGCGATTATTATAAAATTTCACTGGTTTTAGGCACAGGCGAACTTCACTATGCCAACCGCTGGATACGAGTCGACCGTCCTGCTTTACTGTTTTCAAACCCGATGGTGCCCTATGCATGGGAAATTAATTCGCCCGAACAAGCAGGCTGGTTTTGTCTATTTACCGAAGAGTTTGTAAACCAAGAATCGCGACAAAGCTTTTTAAAAGACTCTCCACTGTTTAAGGTCGACGGCGACCCTTTGTATTTTTTAAACGATCAACAAGTTGAAGAAATTTCATTTATTTTCAAAAAGATGATGACTGAAATAAATTCAGACTATATTCATAAATACAACGTTTTAAGAAACTACTTGCACCTACTTGTGCACGAAGCCATGAAAATGCAACCGACCCAACAGTTTGAAAAACATAGCAATGCTGCGGTTCGGATTTGCCATTTATTCTTTGAGTTATTAGAGCGCCAGTTCCCCATCGACTCGCCACATTTTCAGCTTAAACTCAAAACTGCAAATGACTTTGCCTATGGCCTGTCGGTACATGTGAACCATTTAAACCGAGCAGTAAAAGAAGCCACAGGAAAAACTACCTCTGAGCATATTAGCTCGCGTATTACGCAAGAAGCCAAAGCACTATTACAACACACCAGTTGGAATATTTCCGAAATTGCCTATAGCTTAGGCTTTGAATATTCAGCGTATTTCACCAACTTCTTTAAGAAAAATACGGGCTTTTCGCCTAAAAAATTCCGCGAAGATTGTGTGGCCTAAAAACAGATTGTTTGAATTTTATAATTATTGGTTTGAATGTTATACGTCAGTTTGAGCCAAAGCATTTTATAGTTTTTCTACTCAAGTGATTTTGCAAAAGAGTGTGAAAAATGAAATATAGAACTTTAGGACAAACAGGCGAAAAAGTATCAGCACTTGGTTTAGGTTGCATGGGAATGAGCTTTGCCTATGGTGCCTCAGACGACACACAAAGCATTGCCACTCTAGAAAAGGCATTAGACCTCGGTATTAACTTTTGGGACACTGCCGACATGTACGGCAACGGTGCAAACGAAGTTTTGCTCTCAAAAGTTTTAGAAAAACACCGCGACAAAGTGTTCTTGGCGACCAAATTTGGCTTTCGCTATAAAGAAGACAACCTTAACCCACAAAACTCTTTAGAGTCTTATATCGACGGTTCTCCTGAGTGGATTAAAGTTGCGGTCGAAAACAGTTTAAGACGCTTAAATACAGACGTGATTGATTTGTATTATGCGCACCGCATTGACCCGAATGTTCCAGTTGAAGACACGATTGGCGCAATGGCTGACTTAGTAAAACAAGGTAAAGTTCGTTACCTAGGACTTAGTGAAGCGTCGGCTGAAACCATTCGTAAGGCACATGCGATTCATCCGATTGCAGCAGTTCAACATGAATACTCGCTACTTACTCGTGAGTTTGAGCAAACCCATTTGCAAACGATTCGCGAGTTAGGCATTAGCCTTGTGCCATATTCACCGCTGTCACGTGGTTTAATCACCAATACGCTTGATGTGAGCAGCCTAGACGAAAGTGATTTCCGTCGTCAGTTACCACGCTATCAAGGTGATAACTGGAAAAATAACCAAAGCTTGGCGCAAGCATTTAGCGACTTTGCTCAAAGCAAAAACGCGACAGCGGCTCAACTGGCTTTGGCTTGGATTTTGGCGCAAGGTGACGACATTATTCCAATTCCGGGTACGCGTAAAATCGAGCGTCTCGTAGAAAATGCAGGTGCTGTTGACCTTCATTTAACAGCGGCAGATTTGGCAGAAATTGAAGCGATTATTGCGAGATACCCAAATATGGGCGCGCGCTATAATGCTCAGCAACTTGCTGCGGTGAACCATTAAAATATAAGCCATAAAAAAGTCCGACTCAGTGTCGGACTTTTTTTATTTAGTCTTTGCTATAAGTGCCTTGCTGGCGGCCACCGTCCCAAATCGCGTCTAAGGACTTGTCAGAAATCGTTAGGCTTTCAGGAAAAATACTTAAATCCTTTTTAAATTTAGCCTCTGGTTTTAAACCAATACAGTCACCGTTTTTCCACCATGTGCCTTCTGCATATTGGTCTAAAGCACCTACAGCAAGCATCCATTTAAACTTGCCATCTGGCTGAAGTAAAAGCTCTGAACCAACTTCCATCACGCCATTTAAATAATAGTGCCCACTCCACGCCTCATCGGCTTTTTGGAATTTCACTTCTTTACATGTTGTATTTGCTACATCCGCATAGACCTGAGCAGACAAAATAACCGTCAAAAGAAGTAGTAAACGTACAAATATGTTTTTCATTATTTAGTTCCTAGAGTTTTAAGCTTATTTTGCAGACTCAACTTTTAAATAAGTGCCGTCTGCATAAACGTTATGTCCAAAGCCACAGCCCGAGTTGCCCTCGTTTTGTTTAACTTGAATGTAATTGCCTAATTTCGCATTGGTTTTAAAATCGAGCTGAATACGGCAATCTTCATCTTTATAAATGGTTTGCTTGGCATTGGTCGGCATTTTGGTGTCGAACTGCCCCATGTTTGGGCCATAAATTAAGCTTCGTAAGCCCATATAAACACCCGAATAGCCAATCGCATACTGGCTCTGCTTACGAGTTACCGTAATGTGATCCCACTCACCAAAACCCGAGTAACGCACATATTCGCCTGACAAATCATTTGAGGCTTTAGGGGCTGGTAACTGCTGAAGATTAAACTGACTCAATTTTGATTTTTCATCGAGCATAAACCATGCTCTCGCCCAAAGTGGCTGACCCAATTTGGCATAGGCTAAGCCCACATTATTGTTGGCAACTTCAATATCACGGTCGGTAAATTTAACTGTGGTTTCATCTTCATTGGCTTTACAAAAAGCAGTCCAAGAGGCTTGGCTTTGGAAGTTTTCGAGCGCTTTTTTATATTGTTTTTGGTCGTAGTTTTTCTTACCTAAACTCGCGTATTGCTTCACCTTATTACAGCCTTGCTGTAGTTCTTGTTCAAAAGAAAATTCTGCATGGGTCACCGCCAGAGCCGAAAGTGTAAGAACCGCACAACCTGAAATAATAGATTTAATCATTTTTAAAATTCTTTAATAATTAACTAATTATATAATATGAGTAAGTTTTATAAATCACAATTATTTGAAACAAAAGTCTATTAGAAGCATTTAAGTTTTTATAAAGTTTATTAAATAAATTCCAAATAAATCTTTATAAATATTGCTTGTTAACTGATTATTTTAGTTGAATATTCATCCAAAAAATAATGTAGACTGCATGCGTAAAACTTAGGAAGAATTATAAGAGTGAATAATCTAGTTATTGGAACCCTATTTGCACTTTGTGCAGCGGCTTTAAATGCCTCTATTGGTGTAATTAGTAAATTACTCATGCACAGTGGTTTAAACCCACAAGACATTGCCTTTTTAAAAACCATTATCGCCTTTTTCTTTTTAAGTGTGTTTTTATTTAAAGTGCCTGTGAGCCAAAAGATTGCCTACATCAGTAGCACTCCAAGCAAGCTCAGTGTTTTTACTCAAATTGCCATCTGTGCTTTTTTAGGGATTTTCTCTTTATTCTTTTTCGAGACCATTGCCTACAACCACGGTGCTGCTGCCAATGTCGTTGTAGTACTTATGGCTTCGGCTGCTATTTCTGCCCTATTTTTTGGTCGGTTCATATTAAAAGAAAGCATCTATATTCACTCTCTTGTAGGAACATTATTGGCAGTTTCGGGTATTAGTATCATTTCATGGAAAGGTGAAAATAGCCTTTTAATGCTGATCAATGCTTCTATTGCCGGTACGGGTTATGGCCTATTTTCAGTTTTAGTTAAAAAGTTCAAATTAAACGGTGGGCTGTTTCTTACCAAGTATTTATTGCTATTTGGTAGTGTTTATCTTGCGGTTCCGTTTTTAATCAACTTGCATAGCATTACTTTTAATAGTGACATCATTTTAGGTTTGATTGGTTTAGCTGTTCTACCGACTATACTTGGCTTTTTCTGTACCACTAAAGCGTTGTCTTATATGAGTGCCGCAAAGGTACAAGTGACCGAGCTTTCCGAACCTATTTTTGCAGCGCTTATGGCTTGGGTTTTTATTCATGAACAGCCAACTTTATCGTTTCTATATGGCGCAATTTTCATTATTTCAGGCATCTTTTTAATGAACAAAGCGCCTAAATCATAATTTAGCCAATTTCATTTATTTCGTCTGCGTGGTGGCAAGCCACTTGCACCACACTGGCAAAGTTAATCGCCATTTGTGAAGGGGCATGTTTTTTATAAGCAAGCCCTAAACCCACCGTAGGTACAGGCGCTTTTAAAGAGCGATAAGCCACACCTTGTATTTGCAATTGTTTGGTCGACTCTGGCACCAAAGATACCCCTAAATTTGCAGACACCAACGATAAAATTGACACAATTTGCGGTGCGTTTTGTCCAATTTTAGGTTCAAAACCACGCTCATGACAGGCTTGTTTAATCGCATCAAAAAGCCCTGCGCTAATTGAAGGTGGCGAGACAATAAAATCAAGCTCTCGCAGTGTGGTTAGATCAATTTCTTGTGTTGAATCATCTAAAGTCAAAGACTTGGAAGGCAAAGCCGCAATGAGGGGCTCAGCCAATAATTCTTGAAGAATGAGGCTATCTGGAATGTTGCGAGGCGAACGAATAATCGCGACATCTAAACGGTCTTCAAGTAATAGGTCAATGAGCAGTAAGGTATTAGCTTCTTCTAGCTTTAAATCCACTTTAGGATATTGCTGCTGAAAATAGCGAACGCATTTAGGAATGAGAGGGTTCAGCATTGAAGTGCCTGTAAAACCTAATCGTAGTTGACCAACTTCGCCATTTGCCACTTGCTTAACAAGGTTTGCTGCATCTTCTACACGCTGCTGTACGGGCTGAATCGCATTTAAAAAGGCAAGCCCTGCTTCGGTCAGCTCGACTCCATGTGGTGAACGAATAAATAAATCTGCACCTAATTCTTCTTCTAAGTCGCGTATTTGCATGCTTAAAGGCGGCTGGCTCATATTTAAACGATGCGCTGCTTTAGTAAAATTTTTTTCTTCTGCTACCGTTAAAAAGTAGCGTATATGCCTGAGTTCCATTGTTATATATAAAACATATCATGACCTATTGTTAAATATATTAGAAAAATACCATCTAAATTGCTAATTTTAATTCATCGAATTTTCTCGATGCAGCATGCCCCAAAGCACTGCTCTTTCTTTCTGTCATGGTCATGATATGAGCTCTTCATCTACACCCAGCACTTTAAACACTGAAGCAACTTCTGTGCTTTCCCGCGAGTGGATTCACAAAGGAACTAAAGCCTATAAACATGCAGGTTTCGCTTTGTTCCTCGTAGGTTTTGCCAGTTTCTCACTAATTTATTGTGTACAACCGCTGTTGCCTGCATTTAGTCAAAGCTTCCAGATTAGTCCTGCGAGTAGCTCTTTGGCGCTGTCATTAACGACTGCTTTTTTAGCCATTTCGATTGTGCTATCGAGTGCCTTTTCACAAGCGATTGGCCGTCGCGGTGTAATCTTTACGTCCATGCTGTGTGCAGCAATTCTTAATATTGTCTCAATGTTTACACCGAACTGGCACAGTTTACTGATGGCGCGTGCATTAGAAGGTTTATTGCTTGGTGGTGTACCCGCAGTGACGATGGCTTGGATTGCTGAAGAAATTGCACCTGAACACTTAGGTAAAACTATGGGGTTGTATATTGCAGGTACGGCCTTTGGTGGCATGATGGGCCGTGTCGGTATGGGTATTTTGGTTGAATATTTTTCATGGCGCACCGCTTTAGGCTTACTTGGGGCAATCTGTTTTATTTGCTCAATTGCCTTTTTAAACTTACTGCCTGCTTCGCGTAATTTTGTGCAGAAAAAAGGGCTGAATTTAGGCTTTCACATACAAATGTGGCGTGCTCATTTAAGCAATACTAAATTATTACGCCTGTTTGCGATTGGTTTCTTGCTCACTAGTGTTTTTGTGACTCTGTTTAATTACGCGACTTTCCGTTTAAGCGGCGCGCCTTATTCACTGAGTCAGACTCAAATTAGCCTTATTTTCTTGTCATATAGCTTTGGGATGGTGTCTTCATCGTTAGCAGGTAGCTTAGCCGATCGCTTTGGTAAAAAGACCATGATGATGAGTGGCTTTGCGCTCATGATTGTGGGTAGCCTCATGACCCTACTCAGCTCGCTTTTTGGCATTATTATTGGGATTGCCTTTATTACCACAGGGTTCTTTATTACTCACTCACTTACAAGTAGTTCAGTCGGCGCTGAAAGCAAACAAGCTAAAGCTCATGCCAGTTCGCTGTATTTACTGTTTTACTATATGGGATCAAGTATTGTCGGTTCGGCAGGTGGTTGGTTCTGGTTACACGGCGGCTGGAGTGCGATTGTAGCCTTGACCGTTGTACTGTCATTATTGGGAATATTTTTAGTGGTTTATACCTCACATGCGAAAGCGAATTAATTGATACATGAAAGGAAAATTACATGTCGAGTTTATTTGTTTATGGCACTTTAGGCCCTGGTCGCCCTAATGCGCATATACTTGAAAATATTGGCGGCCAGTGGGCAGAAGGTTGGGTAAATGGAAGCTTACGTAATGAAGGTTGGGGCGCGGATTTAGGCTATCCGGGAATTGTACTCGATGATAGTGCTAACCAAGTGCAAGGCTTTGTTTTTAGCTCAGAACATTTAGATGCAAACTGGAAATTACTAGATGACTTTGAAGGTGAAGAGTACGAAAGAGTACCTGTACAAGTCACTCTAAATAGTGGCGAACGTGTTGATTCATTTATTTATACGCTGAAACCTTAAGTTATTTCTAGAGCTTAACCAAATGAATATTTAAAATTTGAGAGAAAAAATTTAAATGCTCATTTTTTGGCTTGTATTTTTTTTAAGAAACTGTAAAATTCACTCCACATCGCCGGCATAGCTCAGTTGGTAGAGCAACTGACTTGTAATCAGTAGGTCCACAGTTCGAATCCGTGTGCCGGCACCATCATTAAACCTCATGAATATTTGATTTATGGGGTTTTTTGTTGTCTATAGATTTTAAAATACGTCATTTATAATTATTTTCCCCAATTCGCTAACCACTTCTTTTGTCGCTGCTATATTTTCAAACCTAGTATGTCCATCATATTTTGAAGGTATATATTTTTCCAAAATATTATTATAAACCTGAGCTTCAAAATGATTTTCTTAAACGAATTTATTTCCTCCAAAACACAAATCTTACTTTCTTAATTTTTTTAAAAAATAGATTTAAAAATAAGAAATATTAACAAGATACGATTATAATGCGCCCCCAAATAAGGTCATGATAATAAGCCCTATTTTATAAACCTTCATTCATTACTACATTCAACGGGGAAAAGATGAAACTACGTTTTGTTTTGCCTACTTTATTTATAATGTTGCCTTTTACAGTACAAGCTCAAAACACGAGTTCTGCGGCTCAAGCAGAAAACATTGTAAAATCACCAGTCTGCGTACTTGAGACTCTACCTTCTGCTGACCACTATAAGTCTCTTAAACGCATTAAAGTCGCAAAAGGAATATATGGCGGCTATGAAGAAATAAAACCTAAATTAGCAAACGCAGCACGTAAATATGGTGCAGATGTAGTGATTGATTATGAGCAGAGACAAAGATTTGGTTTCTGGCCATGGCGTATTGTTCGTCCAGTACTTACAGGTATTGCGGTAAAATGGAATACACCATTTGATTGTGCTGCCTTAGGCGGAAAAGAAATTCGTTAATAAAAAATGAAAAAAGCCCAACTTCCTGTTGGGCTTTTTTCGTATTTCGTTACTAGGTATACATCCTGTAATACCTCACGTCCTGATGCTTAAACTTATTATTGTTGTTTTACGTTTCGAAACTTCCTGTTCCTGATGAGTTCATCATAGGCAATTCATCGCGTCATAAAAAGACGCCAATTTCCCGAATGTATGTACGAAAAAGCGTACGGGCTTGTCAGAATACCTCTAGCCTTCTTTTTTCTTCTCTATCATTTTTTCAAAGTGTTTAAGATTCGGGTTTAGCATATCCCAAGCATAGGCTTGGCTTACAAAGACTTCCGCTTTAGGTTGGTAAAGACTTGGGTCATCCAGCGTACCTGCACGTATTGAAATCATTTCAGGGGCAATTTCAGGTAAACCAAAAAGCTGGGATCCACACGTTGGACAAAATGCTCTTTTAATCGCTCGGCCAGAAGAACCTAGGGTCTCAAAATATTTAAGTTCGCCCGTTATTTTTAATTCAGATTGGTGAAAAAAAGCGATTGGTGCATAGGCCGAACCTGTTGCCTTTTGGCAATCACGACAATGGCAATTAAAGCTATAACGTGGCTCTGCTTCGCTTTGGTAGCTCACCGCTCCACATAAACACGATCCCTGATATTTGGCTGACATGGCTCCTCCTATTTTTTTATTGCTGTTATTTGAATATAACGGACATATCCACTTTGGTAGAGTTGCTGGCATAACTTTGCAGTCATTTGAATTTTAAAATTTGCCAACCCTCGGCTCTGAAATTGTCCTTGCTGTTTTTGAATATACTCTGAAAAACCTAATAATACTTGCTCAGATAAATCTTCAATTTGAATATCTGTAAAACCTTGCTGTTGCAAAATCGTTCTTAGTATTTGTTCAGTTGGTACAGCATCCCAAGCGACATCGGCTGCTTTGAGTAAATAACGATGCTTTTGTTCTTGTAGCATGGTCATGTTTTGGCATGAGTCGGCACGCATTAAGTAGTGAAAACCTAATCGACCTTTTGAATTTAAAACTGGAGTGACCGAATCTAGAAATGAATTTAAATGACTGTGGTAAGCCGCATCGATACAGAGCACCACGTCGAATGGTTGTTTGAGTTCAAATTGTTTTAAATTTAAAAATGAACCACAGAAAATCTGGCTTATTTCAGGAATAAGTTTTTGAATTTTATGAACACATTCAGCTTGTAGCTCAACGGCACTCATACTTTTGGGCTGATAGTGTTGTAACCAGTGCAATAAACTCGCGCCCTGTCCGCAGCCTAAATCGAGTAAATAATCTTTTGAATTTAAATTGACAGCTTGTGCCAAATGGTCGGCCAATTGGCGACAAGCTTCAGGGTAGCTTTGGGTATTTTTCCAAAAACCCAAATTTGTCCAAGCTAGCTCTCCATCATCTCCCAAACTTGATGCATCAATGGCATATTTATGAGGAATGAGTCGAGAAAGAGCTGCTCGAACTTTTGTTTTCACAATTTTAGTAACCGAGCTCAGGAGCAACTTCAACCTGAGGTTTTAAACCTACAAATGGTAAAGGAGCACCTAAAATTTCAGCAATGTGCATTGCAGAAGTCACGGCTGACTCTAAAATTGGCAAGCCATCACATGACCATGAACCACAGTAAAAGACTTTACGGTTTGGTTCTAAATGACGTTGCTGTAGCTCTTTGTTTAAAGCAATGGTTTGCGAGTCTACAACTGCACGCGTTAAGGTCACTTTTGAAATGATTTTTTTAGGGTCAATATCAGTCACTGGACGCCAAGTTTGGAATACAGGATTTTTGCCCACAAGTGATGGCTCAACAGCGTTCATCCAAACTGTAAACTGCTGACGAGTAAACTTACGGTCCATCATATAGCTCAGCACTGACCAGTCCTTACGGCGTGGTGGCATTACTGTTGCGTCAGTATGAATAACCAAGTCACCTTGCTCAAAACGGAACTGTTTAAGCAAATTCATATCATCTGCAAACTGTTCAGGGTTTAAGAACTCTTCAATCTTAGATGTTGGTGTCGCCACAATAACGCGGTCAAATGTGCCCTTATCGCCCTGCGCATTTTCAACCAGTACTTTTTCGCCTTGTTGCTCAACTTTCTTAATTGCCGAACCGCTATGGATATCAATGCCTTTAATTAAGCTATCTACAAATGCAGGTGTACCGCCTTTCATACGCAAGAGCATGTCGCCATCAGTTAAATGACGCAAAAACTCAAGAAGGTTTTTTGCAGGCCAATCGCCAATTGTTTTTGGGTTACATGTACAAATGGTATAGAGCACTGGCATAACTACGCCATGCCAGAATACTTCTTCTATGTCGTTCTGATTAATAAATTCAGCGAGAGTAATATCTTGATTTTTAGATTTGAAAAACTGGTGAATCGCAGTTTTTAATTGCAACATCCCTTTCACAAGACGCCAGCCATACTGCTGGATGCCTTTACGGTTATTGATAATTGGAAAATTACCAATACGGCTACGAGATGTGGTTAACCATGTTTCAGTACGATCTTCAAATAACCAGCTACAAGACATATAGGTACGAACTGGGAAAGTTTTAATACCTAAGTGTGCAGCAAGGCTGAGTGTATTTTTCCATAGATGCGGGTTCATAACACGCAATGGCGCATCAATAATCCCACCATCGAACTCAATGCTATGGCTATCCATTCCCCGGCCAGGAAGTGCTTCAAATATCGTGATTGTATGTCCTGCATCTTTCAGAATTCTTGCTGCTGCAAGTCCTGCCATTCCACTGCCAATAATTGCGATATCCAAAATGATGTCCCATTTTTCGAGAATTTTTTTGATTATCACTCATACCCCAAAAAAACACCGTATTAAAAACTACCAGATTTTTATTTTTTGCATCAATTTATATAGAAAAAATTTAAAGAACGCGTGCAAATGATTTTCATAAAATTTTACAAAAGAGGATAAGTGTATAAAAATCTATATTTTTTAAAAATTTAAAAAAATTCTTTTAAATAAAATAAGATAATTTAACTATATTTATATCATTCGTTTTACAAGAAAAACTTTTTGCGGTATCATGGGGTCATAATAATGAGAACTAAATCACACAAAACAATGCCGACACAATAACGATGTCCATCATAAAACTAGAAACTTTACAGCGAAAAAGCCCGCTATTCACACTTGATAGCGGGCTTTTTATTACTTTGTTTTTAAAGGTTCATTAAGCGCAGTTTAGCAATTTATGCTTCTTGCATGATTGAACCGAATTTTCCACGATTAAAGTCATCAATCGCTTCCATAATCTCGGCTTTGGTATTCATGACAAATGGACCATAACCTTCGATTGGCTCATTCAGTGGTTGGCCAGTCAACACTAGGAATTTAGTGTCTTCTTCAGCATTTAGACTAAACTCAACACCTTCACGAGACAAAATCGCAACAGTTTTACCTTCAAGACGGTTTGTATCATTAATCACAACCGCACCCTCTAACACCACCACAAGTGTGGTATGCCCTTCAGGCACATACAGGGTATGTTTTTGGCCTTTAGCCAATTTACCATCCCATACGTTTAATGGGCTAAAGGTCGTTGCTGCACCTTTTGCATCTGCATATTCACCTGCAATCACACGTAAATGACTACCGTGCTCGTCTAGCGCGATGTCTGGAATATCTTTGGCTTCAATCGCTTGATATTTTCCCGGGGTCATTTTTGAATGTGAAGGTAAATTTACCCACAATTGCACCATTTCAAACAGACCGCCATGCTCTGCAAATTCAGGAGAATGGAACTCTTCATGTAACACCCCTGCACCCGCAGTCATCCATTGTACGTCACCAGTTTTAATGGTTCCGCCGCCGCCACTTGAGTCTTTATGTGTTACTTCACCTTGATAGGCAATAGTCACAGTTTCAAAGCCACGGTGAGGATGTGAACCTACACCTTGTTGTTCGGTGGTTGGTGAGAAGTTATAAGGCGCTGCATAATCCAGTAACAAAAATGGGCTTAGGGTTTGGCCTAAACGGTCATAAGAGAACAGGTTATATACAGGGAAACCATCACCAACCCAATGCATGTGGTTATTTTGATATGCACCAAGAAATTTCTTCATCTGATCTCTCCTATATATGTAGGATTTTCTTGAACTGAGATTGATTTTACGCCTCAATAATTGCAGTTTATAGATGAGGATTAGCAACACATTATTTCATATATGAGACAATCTTAAAGTTTGAGGTATTCTTTAAAAGATCGTCCTATTTTTAAAATTCTTAATCCTATTTTTTAGACTTAATCACGACAACAAACTCAACTAGCATAATTTTAGGCACTAACGACCTACTTATTAATTTTTGATTATTTATTTTGATAACATGAGGATATAAAAATGGCTCAAGATTACGTACGTTTAGACAAGGATAATGCTGCGGTTCTTTTAGTTGACCACCAAGCAGGTTTACTTTCTTTAGTTCGAGATATCGATCCAGATAAATTTAAAAATAACGTTTTAGCGCTTGCAGATGCAGCAAAATATTTTAATTTACCGACTATTTTAACGACCAGTTTTGAAAATGGCCCAAACGGTCCTTTAGTTCCAGAATTAAAAGAACTTTTTCCAGATGCACCATTTATTCCACGTCCTGGTCAAATCAATGCATGGGACAATGAAGACTTCGTAAAAGCGGTTAAAGCGACAGGTAAAAAACAACTGATTATTGCTGGTGTAGTCACTGAGGTTTGTGTGGCATTCCCTGCACTATCTGCACTCGCAGAAGGCTTTGAAGTGTTTGTGATTACTGATGCATCTGGTACTTTCAATGAATTAACACGTGATGCTGCTTGGGACCGTATGTCAAAAGCAGGTGCTCAGCTGATGACTTGGTTCGGTATGGCATGTGAGTTACACCGTGACTGGCGTAATGACGTAGAAGGCTTAGGTGCCCTCTTCTCAAATCATATTCCTGATTACCGCAACCTGATGACCAGCTATAGCTTTAATACATCGCAAAAATAAGCTGCATTGCTAAGATTAGAGTGCTTAAGCGCTCTAATCTTAAATTTAAATGGATTGATCGGACATTGATAAGCTCTTTTGATGATTTTTATTATTTCTATTTGGTCGTAAAGCACGGCGGCTTTAGTGCGGCCAGTGAAGCTGAAAATATTAGTAAATCTAAGCTCAGCCGACGCATTATTGACCTTGAAAATAAATTTAATGTCAGCCTCATTCAAAGAACAACCCGTCATTTTAAAGTGACCGATTTAGGCCAAGAGTTTTACGAGGAATGCTGCAAAGTCATTGCTCAGGTTGAATGTGCAGAAAACGTTTTGTTAAAACAAAAAAGTGAGCCTCAAGGGCTAGTAAAAGTAAGCTGCCCACCGCTCATGATGCATTTTCAAATTAGAAAAATTTTAAATCAGTTTTTAAAAACCTACCCTAAAGTTGAAATATCGCTTGAGCTGACCAGCCGTCGAGTCGATATCTTGCATGATGACATCGACCTTGCGATTCGAACCAATTTTGAACCGAATGAAGATTCAAATTTAATTGTTCGTGATGTGATTAAAACCGACCACTGTCTGGTAGCTTCGCCTGAATTACTGCAAGGTCGCACCATTAAGCATTATTCAGAGTTACAGGACTTTCCAAGTATTAGCTTAGGCACACAAAAGCAAAATTATATTTGGCATTTATGCAATATTCGTAACGGTGAATCGGTTGATGTGCCTTATCAACCACGAATTAAAAGTAATGACTTGGCAGGTGTTTACTATGCCGTGATGGACGGTTTAGGTATTGCCGACCTTCCCTTTTTAACAGTTGAATCGGAAATTCGTAAAGGCACACTGGTGCATATTCTTCCTGACTGGAAGTCGAACATTGGCATGCTACAACTGGTTTATGTGTCTAGAAAAGGCCAACGTCTGGTGGTCGAGAAACTGATTGAAACGCTGATAGAAGAACTCAGACGTTTACCCGAAAGCCATGAAGGGTATTTGCCGACTTAAAATAAAAAACCGGTCATGAATGGGCATGACCGGTTTTTGTGAAACATCACATACAGCATAACTGTATGTTTTCGTTCAGAACAAAACGAACTCGCTTTGCTCCTTACTCAGATAAGTCTACGCAGAGGTATTTCATTTCGACATATTCTTCGATGCCGAATTTTGAACCTTCACGGCCTAGACCTGATTGTTTTACGCCACCAAACGGAGCAACTTCATTTGAAATTGCGCCTGTGTTAATGCCGACCATTCCATACTCAAGTGCTTCACCTACTCGCCATTGACGCGCTGTGCTTTGAGTAAATAAATAAGCAGCTAAACCAAACTCGGTATCGTTCGCCATTGCCACTGCTTCGTCTTCAGTTTTAAAGCGGAACAGTGGTGCAAGCGGACCAAAAGTTTCTTCTTTAGACACTTTCATGTCTTGCGTTACGCCAGTTAAAACTGTTGGCTCAAAGAATGTACCGCCAAGTGCCGAACGCTTACCACCAATACGAACTGTTGCGCCTTTCTCAGTTGCATCTGCAATATGAGACTGAACTTTTGCAATCGCATCTTCATCAATTAAAGGTCCTTGAGTTGAACCTTCTTGACGGCCATCGCCAACTTTCAGCTTAGACACAGCTTCAACCAAACGGTCTGCCAGCGCATCGTAAATACCGTCTTGAACATAAATACGGTTCGCACATACACAAGTTTGACCGCTGTTACGATATTTACTTGCCATAATGCCCTGAACTGCTTGTTCAAGATTGGCATCGTCAAATACCACAACTGGCGCGTTACCACCAAGTTCAAGCGAAAGTTTCTTAATGGTTGGCGCACATTGTTGCATCAAGATACGGCCCACTTGGGTTGAACCTGTAAAGCTTAACTTACGAACAATATCGCTTTCGCATAAGATTTTGCCGACTTCAACCGCATCACCACTAATGTTAATTAAAACATCTGCTGGTAAGCCTGCCTGTAACGCCAATACTTCAAGTGCATAGGCAGTTAACGGTGTTTGTTCTGCCGGTTTAACCAACATTGAACAACCCGCAGCAATCGCTGGACCTGCTTTACGCGTAATCATGGCAGCAGGGAAGTTCCACGGCGTAATTGCAGCAGTTACCCCAATCGCTTGTTTAATCACGAGCAAACGTTGGTTTGGCAACGTAGGTGTTAGGACTTCACCATCAATACGGCGCGCTTGCTCGGCAAACCACCGAATGAAAGATGCTGCATAACCAATTTCACCACGTGCTTCTGCCAATGGTTTACCTTGCTCAGCCGTTAAGATTTGAGCCAGATTTTCTTTGTGCTCAAGCATGAGGTTGTACCATGCCAATAGCACATCAGCACGCGCCAAGGCAGTTTGCTTTTTCCAAGCAGCCTGCGCTTTTGCTGAACGGTTAATTGCGGCTTCAACTCCTGCACGGTCATAGGTTTTTACCCATGCCAAAGTTTCACCCGTAGCAGCATCCTTCACCTCGATATAGTCATTTGATGCAGGTGCTTCTAATGAAATATCAGGATGTTTTAATAAATACTGCAAATTATTTTGAATCATGCAGATTGCTCCATTGCTTTTGCACTACCTGCTTTTAGAGTTGCAAAACCTTGTTTCAAGATATCAAGACCTTGGCGGAATTGCTCAGCAGGAATGGTTAATGGATATAAGAAACGAATTACATTACCGTATTTACCACAAGTAAGAAGTAACAACCCGTTTTCCATTGCATAGTTTTGTACAACTTTTGCTTGTTCAGCCGTTTCAAGCTCTACTGCAACCATTGAACCTAATGCACGAATATCAGTTACGACGTCGCCTGTTGCTTGCTGAATATCTTTAAGGGTAGCGACTAACTCTGCACCTAATTCATTTGCACGGTCGCATAGGTTTTCTTCTTCAATTGCATCAATTACCGCGTGCGCAGCAGCAACCGCAATCGGGCTACCTGCGTATGTACCACCTAGTCCACCTGGGTTTGGTGCATCCATCACTTCTGCACGGCCTACAACACCCGAAATAGGGAAACCGCCACCTAAGCTTTTCGCCATCGTAATTAAGTCTGCTTTAGTCTCGTAATAGTTCATTGCGAATAATTTACCAGTACGGGCAAAACCTGATTGCACTTCGTCAGCAACCAGTAAAATGCCATGTTTATCGCAAATTGAACGTAAACGTTTTAAGAACTCAGCTGGCACAACATTGAAACCGCCCTCACCTTGTACTGGCTCAAGCACAATTGCTGCAACATCATGTGGTGCAATATCTTCACTGAAAATATCTTCAACGCTTTCAATTGCCGCGTCTACTGAAATACCTTTAGCAGGCACAGGGTAACGTGCGTGGAACACACCTGCTGGCATCACACCGAAATCACGTTTGTAAGGTGCAGTTTTACCTGTCATTGCCATAGTCATAAATGAACGACCGTGGAAACCGTTACCAAAAGTAATAATGCCGTGACGACCTGTATAAGAGCGAGCAATCTTCACAGCATTTTCAACTGCTTCTGCACCTGTTGTGAAAAACGCTGACTTTGCAGGACCAGCAATTGGCGCACGCTCATTAATACGTTCAGCCAAAGCCACATAGCTTTCATAAGGTGTTACTTGATAGGCAGTGTGAGTAAATTTAGTAAGTTGTTCAGTTACTGCTGCAATCACTTTAGGGTGGCGATGGCCTGTGTTTAAAACCGCGATACCACCAGCAAAATCGATAAATTGGTTGCCTTCCTTGTCCCAAAGCGTGGCATTTTCAGCCTTTTCCGCGTACCACTGGCACATCACGCCTACACCACGTGGAGTTGCTTGCTGTTTACGTGCGTTAAGTGCAGAATGTTGATTATCCATTTGATTCCCTCATATTTTCATCATCAGTTGTAGCTTTGGTTTCTTGCATCCTGTGCTTAATTTTCAGGGTGCTTTACAACGATTGCCTATGCATGTAATTTCGCTCGTCTGACGCCAACTGACGAGAGCCACTTTTTAACTGTAGGAGAGAGCCAATTGCGTAGTTTACTTGGAGATCATTTGCTACAACGACTCCAACAGGACACTGAAGGGAAACTACATCAACGCCTTTTCCGTTGCCTGCGTGGTGCCATTATTGATGGAGTCATCCAACCCAAGACTCGTCTACCTGCGTCACGCGACTTAGCCAGTGAAATTCATGTTTCAAGAAATACAGTGCTTAGTGCCTATGAACAGCTACAAGCTGAAGGCTACTTAGAAGCCCGTACGGGGCACGGCACATGGGTTGCCGAAAAATTACCAGAGAGTTTTTTAAATACACAAAACAAGAAAAAAGTAGTTTCAAGCCCGAAAGTTCAAAATTCTTATGCGCTATCACAGCGTGGTTCCAACTTATTGGGCTATGCCGCAGCCTCGCCACACCAATGGGGAGCTTTCGTGCCGGGAGCACCAGATGTGACTGAGTTCCCACATCATATTTTTAGTCGTATTCAAGCACGTTTAAGCCGAGAGCCTGACATTAACCGCCTGATTTATAGCAATGCTGGTGGATGTATTGAGCTTCGAAGTGCATTAGCAGATTACTTACGTGTTGCGCGTTCAGTCCAGTGCGATGCAGACCAGATTATTATTACCGAAGGCATCCACCAAGCGATTGACTTAGTTTCGCGTGCGCTTAGTGATATTGGTGATCGCGTCTGGATTGAAGATCCGGGCTATTGGGGAATGCGCAACACTTTACGTATTAATGGCGTAGACATTCAACCCATGCCAGTCGATGCCGAAGGCATTATTCCCGAAGAAAATCCAGTTAAACCACCCAAATTAATTTTTGTCACGCCATCACACCAATATCCACTGGGTTCACATTTAAGCCTAGATCGTCGACGCAAACTGATTGAAATTGCACGCCAGCATAATAGCTGGATTGTAGAAGATGACTATGACAGTGAGTTTCGTTTCTCAGGCCAGCCTTATCCATCTTTGCAAGGCTTAGAAAATGATGCGCCTGTGCTGTACATGGGCACATTTAGTAAAACCATTTATCCATCTTTAAGAATTGGTTATTTGGTCGTACCTAAGCCGTTATTTTCACCATTACGCATTGTGGCAGCCGAGCTTTATCGTGGCGGCCATTTGCTTGAGCAAAAAGCCTTAGCTGAATTTATTCGTGAAGGCCATTACGAAGCGCATATTCGCCGTATGCGCCTACTTTATGGCAAGCGCCGCGACTACTTAGTTAGCCTAATTCAACGCTACCTTGGCCCCGAATTTATTCATGAATATGATGAAGCCGCAGGGTTACATCTGGTTTTAAAACTACCGAACGCTTGTGATGATGTCGCGATTGCGGCGACTGCGCTTGAACGTGGTGTCAAAGTTCGACCACTGTCACAATACTACATGCAGTCGCATGCACATGCCGAACGTGGATTGCTCATGGGCTTTGCCTGTGTAAATGAAAAAGATATGGTGATGGCTTTTGGTGTCTTGCTTCAATGCTTACGTGAAGCAGGTGTACCTACGCTAAATTAACTATTCTCTCGTATCAAAACAAACAAAAAGAGCCTCGCAGTGAGGCTCTTTTTTATTTAAAAATTTAAACTAACTTTTCTTCATGGCTATGAGTTAAATGAGTCGCTCTACGCTCTTTACCCCAACCTAGTTTTTCAGACAGCAAACCGAAGAACACAATAATGCCGAATAGAGCTGTAGTGTAAATCACTTCTTTAAAATAGGTGCCTTCAATCAACATGGTAAGAATTGCACCAATAATTGCAAAGATCACCACGTAAGTTAAGTAAGGGAACATCCACATTTTAAAGTCAATTTTCACGCCTTCAGCTTCTAACTTTTTACGCATACGAAGCTGAGAATAAGCAATCGTCAGGTATACATACAGTGTTGCTGCACCTGTTGTTAGCATAAAAAAGTCATACACATCCATACTCTTGGTTGCAGTTAAAATCACGGCAATTACAGAGAAGAAGCATGACACAATCACGCCCACCCACGGACTACTTTTACTGTTTACAGAGCCAAAGCTTTTCGGTGCATCACCACGTTTAGATAATGAGAACAACATACGTGAACACGTATAAAGCGCTGAGTTAAAGCAACTACATACCGAGGTTAGAACCACAAAGTTTACGATATGGCGCGCACCCGGAATACCAAGCGCAGATAACGTAACGCTATAAGTACCCCAAGTCGAATCTTTCAAAAGTTCATTGTTATGAGGAATGAGACATACCGCCACAAACATTGAGCCTACATAGAATAAAATAATTCGCCAAACCACCGAGTTTGATGCTTTACGAATTTCTTTAGATGGGTTTGCAGACTCTGCCGCTGCTACAGTCACAATTTCAGCGCCAATATAGGCAAACATGACACCAAGCAAGGCGGTAATAACGGATGAACCACCATTAGGCATAAAACCTTGAGAGGTTAGATTACTGATACCAGATGCAGCTGGATTACCCCAAGGCCACAAATGCATGATGGCTAAGCTACCAATCACCAAGAAGATCACAATCGCAATGACTTTGATGAGTGCAAACCAGAACTCGAATTCACCATAGTTCTTTACGTTCTGCAAATTGACTGCAACCAGTGCACCAATCACAACGGTCATATAGACCCAAATCGGTATAAACGGGAACCAATTATTTAAAATTTTACCTGCCACATAAGCTTCCCAGCCCATGAGCATTGCGAGCGTACACCAATACAACCAGCCAATTGAGAAACCTGCCCAACGACCAATCGCACGGTCAGCATATGTTGAAAAAGAGCCACTGTCGGGATTTAAAACGGCCATCTCGCCTAGCATACGCATGATGAACCAAACGAGTAGTCCACCTAAAGCATAGGTTAAGAAAACCACAGGACCTGTGTTGTAGATGATACTGCCTGAGCCAACAAAGAGAGAGCCACCAATAACCCCTGCAATCGAGATCATGGTCAAGTGGCGTGATTTAAGTCCATGTTTTAAACTTTGGGAGTGATTGGCTTCAGAACCATTTTGATGAGCTGCCATATCATTTTCCTTAATATATGGAGGATATCGGCTAGACTCGGAAATCCTCCGAAGCCAAAAAATATCCCCTAAAAATTTAGCCGTTTTGCTCAATTCCTAAAACAGAAAATTCACTGAGCTTATCCGGCGCTTCCGTATGCATACTTCCAATGGCTTTAATTTGTCGTTTCGGCACTCAAGAAACGAGAGCCATTTTTGTAATAAAAGAGAGAGCCAATTGCAAAATTTATACGCAAAATTGGCCCTTTTTATAGGGGAAGCTGGTAAATGGCTTTTTGTTTTTATTTTAATGAGCTTGAAATTCTTTAATTTTGTTCAGAAATTAATAACGCCTTTGTGCCTGTTTCTAAGGCTCTAAATATATGCTTTTCATCGGCTGGATAACAAATATAGTCTCCAACACCAAGCTCAACCGCCTCATCAATTAAGCCAACCAAAGCTTTACCTTCGACCACAATAATATGTTCTACAGAACCAACTGGATGTGGTTCTGAAAGTCGGTCTTCTCCCGGCTCCACAATCAATAAATACACATCTCGGCGTGCATGGGGTGGACAGGTCGCCAACAAAATTGCTTTGTAATTGGCAATCTCAGAACTCACCGTTGGCCCATCGCCACAGCGAATGACTTGTACCTGATTGCTCGGTTCTTCCATCAACCTTGCAAATGGAATATTGAGCGCCACACAAAGTGCCCATAAGGTTTCAATACTGGGGTTACCTTGCCCTGCCTCTAATTGAGAAAGAGTCGATTTGGCAACGCCCGCACGGCGCGCAACCTCTGCCAAAGAAAGCCCTGCTCTTTGGCGTTCACGCGTTAAACCTTTGGCAATAATTTCAATTGGCTGAGACATTCACCACATCCGTTCTATAAAAAAAACGATCGTTCGTTTTGACAAAACAATCAGACTTATTCATTATAATGGAAAATCGTTCGTTATATCATGCTATGTCTACATACTCTCTGATTAAAAAACTTAGTAAAGACACAACCCGCTCGATTTTCTTTGTGTGTCTAGCAACCAGTGTCGTTGGTATGTCTTTAGGTTCACTCGCTGCAAGTTATGGGTTAGCACTCTGGATCCCGCTTTGCCTATCTGTCTTTGTGCTCGCAGGAACTGCCGAATTTATTTTTATTGGTTTCTTGGCTGTAGGTGGTAGCCCAATTGCAGCGGCGATTGCAGGACTACTCGTCAATTTAAGGCACTTGCCTTTTGGTATTGCGGTCAATGAACTAATCCGAGGTAAATTCTCTCGATATTTCGGAGCTCATATCATGAATGATGAAAGCGTTTTGTTTGGTATGGCGCAGCCTGATTTTGAGACAAAAAAAGCCGCTTATTGGTTATGTGGTATAGGCATCATGCTGACTTGGCCACTCGGTGTCACTGCGGGTTATTTTATTGGAAGTGCTATTCCAGACCCAAAAACATTTGGTTTAGATGCCATTTTCCCAGCGATTTTAATTGCACTTACTTTTAATGCTTTAAAGAATAAATCTACTCGGAAAGCTGCATTTGCAGGGTCAACTTTAGCGCTGATAACTACACCCTTTTTGGCCTCAGGACTTCCGATTCTGATTTCGCTTTTTGGCTTGATATGGGGTAGAAAGAAATGAGTCAACAGTTACTTATTATTTTAGGTATAGCCCTACTCGCATTAGGTACGTACAGTATCCGTTTTGCTGGTTTCCACTTAGGTGCCAAGTTTTCATTTTCTGAAAAATACCAAGTTATACTCTCAAACGGCGCAACCGTTTTGCTCTGTGCCATTGCTGTGACCACTACATTTTTTGAAGGCCAACATTTTGCAGGTTTCGCACGTATATTTGGGGTGGCACTAGCGCTGTTCTTGGTTTGGAAAAAAGTTCCGCTTTTATTGGTGATTTGTCTGGCAGCGGCTGGCACAGCACTGGTACGTTTGCTAGGCATTGAGTAATAAAAAAGGCGAGATAAACTCGCCTTTTTTTGAAAATTTGATTAGAACGGTAAATCGTCGTCTAAATCAGCTGGTGCAGATGCTGGTTGTTGTGGCGCTTTAGGAGCGAAACCACCACCTTGTGGGCTATTGCCACCATTACCGAACCCACCTTGGCCACCATAACCACCGCCATTGTTTTGACCGTAGCCGCCACCTTGGTTGTTGTTTTGATAACCGCCACCTTGTTGAGGTGCGTTAAACCGTGGTTGGTTAAAATCATTACCGCCAGCGAAACCTTGTTCACCTTGTTGACGAGCATCTAACATTTGCATCTGGTCGCCACGAATTTCTGTCGTGTAACGTTCTTGACCATTTTGGTCTGTCCACTGACGTGTACGTAATGAACCTTCGATATAAACCTTAGAACCTTTACGCAAAAATTGCTGAGCAATTTCCCCTAAACGGTTATGCAAAACAATACGGTGCCATTCTGTTTGTTCTTTACGTTCACCTGACGTTTTATCGGTCCAAACTTCACTTGTCGCGATTGAAAACTGGGTTAACGAGCCCCCATTTGGAAAAGTTTTTGTTTCAGGATCACGACCCAAAGTACCAACCAAAATAACCTTATTTACACCACGCATTAGCTGTCTTCATCCTATTCATTTCTATGTTTTACTTTATAAGAGTTATGCTTAAATGGCTACCTCTTTACCAAACAACTGCGTTAAATCACGTCGTGCAGCATCATCAAGAGACTGTTTATCGACTTTAATATAAGCAACTTGCTGGTCAGGCATCACCACAACTTCTTCAATACCACGAATTGCCAATAGCTGTGTGGTCCACTCATTCACCTGTTGCACTTGCGGCAATGGCAACACAATCGATGACAAATACCGCGGCTGAGCTAAACCAAAACTAATTAGCAACCATATTATAGCAATCCCTGCTAAGACACTCCATCCAATCGCAGTATTATGTAACATCAATAATTGACCACCCAAGGTGCCACCAAAAAAAGCACCTAAGAACTGGCTACTGGCATTTACACCCATAGCGGTGGCCTTCGACTGAATTGGAGCTGACTTTGACAACCAAGAAGGCAATAAAGCTTCCATCACATTAAAAGCAATAAAGAAAATACCAAGGCCTGCAAGCAGGACATATTTAGACTGATAACCAAATATAAGTAATAGCAAACCCGCAATAATGCCTGTAATTGCCGTTAAGAAAATACCTCGCATTTTGCGGTATTTTTCAGCGAGGATAATGCTAGGAAATGCAAAAAATAAACTAATAACCAAAAGCGGCAAATACACTAAACCGTGGCTCGCTAAAGGAATATGTGCGAACTCGATAAGCTGTGAAGGCACATAAATAAACATAGCTGTCAACAATAAATGCAATGCAAAAACCGAAACATGTAAACGGTTTAAATCACCCATTTGAATGACTTGCTTAAGCTGTGCCATGTAGCCTTGCTGATAGTTACGATGATGGCGAGTTACTTTAGGTACAAGCAATAACATCGCAATCGCAATCAAGCCCATAATGGTCGTGACAAAAAACAGGCCAGAAATACCAACAATGCTGGTGAGCCAAGGTCCAAGACTAAAAGCAACTACAAAAGATAAGCCAATACTCATGCCCATGGCAGCCATGGCTTTAGTACGCTGCTCTTCACGTGTGACATCGGCTAAAAGTGCCATGACAACTGCTGAAACTGCACCAGCACCAGCGATGGCACGGCCAATAATCACGCCATAGATGGTGTCTGATAAACCCGCAATTGCACCACCAATCGCAAACAGTAACAGGCCAAATACCACAAGCGGTTTACGACTAAAACGGTCAGCCAGTAAGCTAAATGGAATTTGTAAAATAGCCTGACTTAAGCCATATACACCCACAGCTAAACCAATGAGTGCCGGAGTCGCATATTGATATGACTGCCCGACTACAGAAAAAACCGGAATAATCATGAACAAACCCAACATGCGTAGCGCAAAAATACTACTTAAAGCAAAAGTTGAGCGGCGTTCCAAAGCATTCATCATATCAATACACGTTATCAAACTAGGCAAATTATAAGCCGATTCGTTTCTAAAAATACGGGAGAGATGATTTAAAATAACGATTTCGGCTGAAAAAAATAAAGAGGCATTTAGCCTCTTTATTCTATCGAACTTTACTGAAAATTAGCTTAAGAGGACTCTTGTTCGCGTTTCGCATATTGAATAGATGCAATCACTGCCCATGCAATAAATGCAACACCAATGAGGCCTGTCACAACTTCCGGTATATGTAAACCTGTACCACTTGCAATCATAATGAAAGCCAAAGCACCAATCGCATAATGGGCACCATGCTCTAAAAACACATAAGCGTCTAAGGTGCCCTTTTCAACAAGATAAACCGTCATTGAACGAACGAACATCGCACCAATTGCAAGACCCAACATAATCACGACAACGTCGCTGGTAATTGCAAATGCACCAATTACACCATCAAAACTAAATGATGCATCTAACACTTCAAGGTATAAGAAACCGCCCAAACCGGCTTTAATCACACCAGAAGCAGCGCCTGAACCATCTTGCATGACTGCATTACCATCTTCATCAATTTCAGGTTCACCGCCCAATAAATGGCTAAGAACTTGCACACCAATGTAAACCACAATGCCCCAAACGCCAGCCATGGTTACAGCTAAACGTTCATGATCTTCAACATAGCCCGCCATTACAATTAAAGCGATGAGTGCAATAAAAACAGACATTGCCGGTACGTTTGCCAAGTCAGATAATTTGACTTCAAGCCATCTAAACCAATGCGTTTCTTTCTCTTCGTCAAAGAAGAAGTTTAAGAAAACCAACAATAAGAATGTTCCACCGAAAGCTGAGATTTCAGCATGGTGCGCCATTAAACGTTCCGAGTAAGTTTTTGGATCATTGAGTGCCATTTTAGCAACTTCAATAAAGCCCATATCTGCGGTTACAGCAACAATCACAACAGGGAAAATCAAACGCATACCAAAAACGGCGATTAAAATACCCACCGTTAAAAAGATCATTTTCCAGAACGGATCCCAATTACGCAAAACCGATGCATTCACGACAGCATTGTCAAAAGATAAAGAAACCTCCATTACAGCTAAAATTGCGGTAATGGTTAAAGCTTTAAGCATGGTAGACACGCCTGCTTCAGGTCCATGGGTAAAACCCCAGTAAGCGGCGAGTGCTAAACACACCACCGTAAAAAATATCGAAAATCGGAAATGCTTCATGGATCAGACCTATACCAAGAACTAAATTTAATCTTTCTTAAAAACCGCGGCTATTATATCGATAATTAACCACAAAACGATGTTGTTTTATGCCGTTATTACCTTTACTTTATCCCTATGTTTAATAAAGAAATTTATAATATTTAATTAACTTATTAATCGTATTAAATATTTTCTTGCGATATATCTACCATTATTATTTTTGTATTTTAAAATTGATTTAAAATCCGCTTCAGCTGTCTTATTTTAAATGGAATGATTTTATGCTTTTTTCTCAAGAACTCTGGCAACGTAATTTAAATTTATATCAAAAAATTCTCGACCTGCCTTTTAATCAGGAACTTGCTAACGGTACTTTAGATAAAGAAGCTTTTTGTCATTATGTCATTCAAGATGCTCAATACCTTGTGGCTTATGGCCGCGTACTGGCTGTTGCGGCAGCTAAGGCATTCGAGGCTGACGATATTATGCAATTCTCAGACGCAGCTAAAATTGCAATTGTGGTTGAACGCAGCTTGCATGATGACTTCATGAAGAACTTTGGTGTCACCAAAGAAGAATTTAAAAATACGCCTTTGACCTTGGCAGGCCATCATTACACTTCATTTTTAACAGCAACGGCTTGGTCTGAGAGCTACCCTGTTGTACTCGCTGCGCTGTTACCTTGCTTCTGGATTTATGCCGAAGTCGGTAAAGATATTGTAAGTAAATCAATACCAAATAATCCTTACCAAGCATGGATTGATACCTATGCAGGCGAAGAGTTCCATACTGCTGTTCGTAATGTGATTGCCACAGTAGACAAAGTCGCAGCACGTTGTGATGCAGACACTTTAGAGAAAATGCATGCCGCGTACACCATGGGTGCAAAACTTGAGTGGTTATTTTGGGATAGCGCCTACCACCAAAGACAATGGCTAGGTTTAGACCATATTTAAAACTTTAAAAGAATCGATCAGTATGTTCATACCTGATCGATTCTTAATAAATGCGAGATAAATATGTATATCGGCGAATTAGCATCTTTAACTGGAGCTACTCCTAAAGCCATTCGACATTATGAAAAATTAGGCTTGCTCCCAGTTGCAAAAAGAAAAGGAAATTATCGTGTTTATGAAGAGATTGATGTCAAATCCGTTAAGATGATTCGCCTTGCACAAGCTGTTGGATTTAGCCTTTCCGAGCTTTATGACTTGTCAGCTTTAAAATATAAAAATAATCGATTTCCGGTAGAAATCGCACAGCAGCTTATTCAAAAAAAGAATCAACAAATTATTGAGCAAAAAGAAGCATTAAATCGTTTACAAGAAGATTTAAAACAGCTGGAAGATGAGATTATTGAAACTTATATTACCAGTAAAATTTCTGCTTAAAATGATGCATAAAAATCTAAAAATAGCTTTTGAATTTAGCGCTTGACTCTGCCCTTAGGGACAAGGTTTATCGTAAGGACTTCATGTATTACGGATAAATAAAATGAGCGCTCATCTTTCTACATTTAAAAATTCAACAGCATTAATAACAGGAGCATCTTCAGGAATAGGCAAGGCCTATGCTCAAAAAATTGCATCTTTAGGAATTCACCTGATTTTAACAGCGCGCTCCGAACAAAAACTAAATGATTTAGCCGATGAACTCAGAAAAAAATATAGCGTAAATGTTGAGGTGATTGTTTTAGATTTAGCTCAACCCGATTCAGCTCAGACCTTATTTAATGAAGTGCAAGCTAGAAAATTATCGGTAGAAATTTTAATTAACAACGCAGGGTTTGGGAAATGGACTAAATTTCTAGATCAATCCATTTCTACCTATCAAGAAATGATCACGCTAAATATCAGCAGTGTAACGTCTTTGTGCTATTTATTTTTGCCACATATGCTTTCGAACAAAAAAGGCGTCATGATTAATATTTCGTCGACAGGTGCCTTCCAACCTCTCCCTTATATTGCTGTCTATGGCGCAACTAAATCTTATGTATTGCAGTTTACTGAAGCGCTTGCAGGGGAATATGGCTCTTCGGGTGTTAAGTTTATCGCTGTTTGCCCAGGCAATACCGAAACCAATTTTACTCAAGTCGCAAATGCCGATACCAGCGGTATGAAAAGCTCTACGGTAGATGACGTTGTCTCTGCAACAGTTAGAGCGTTAGATAAAAATAAAGCAACGGTTGTGGTGGGTTGTAGCAATTATTTAACGTCTCAATTGCCCCGCATTCTTTCCCGCAAAAAAATGATTAATTTAGTCGAAGGCATGCTCAGAACGCGTATTGTTGAGCAATCATAAAAAATGCTTCAATTTAAAAGATTAAGGGATTTCTCTTAATCTTTTAATGCTGAAATAGCTGCCAGCCATAAATTAAACCTGCCGCAGCGACCACCCAACAAAGGGTTGCCAACCCTAGACACGACCACATCGACATGCGTGTTGCCAGCACATAAACAGCCACTAAATAAATGGCATAAGGAATAAGTGACCATAGACCAAACAGAGCCGTTTTTTGTAATGCCTCGGCCCCTTTTTGCTGATAGACAATCACATGAGCAATCAAAGCAAAGGTAGGAAAAAGCGGGACTAAACCAGCAATATAAAATGCCTTACTTTTCGATAAAATCGAAATAATGAGGACAACCCCAGCCCCCAACATACATTTTAAAAATAACGCCCACATACACTGGTCCTACCTGATCATTTCCATTTCAAAACGCTGTATTTTGCGCTTTTTAAAGAAAATTAACAGCGACTAAAGCAATCAATGCAGGAACTGCCTGAATATAAATAATCTTTTTACTGGCAGTCAGCCCACCATAAATACCCGCAATCAGTACACAGCCTAAAAAGAAGTTGGCAATTGATGTCGCAAACGGTGCATCAGCCAATAAAGACCAAAATAAACCCGCCGCTAAAAAGCCATTATAAAGACCTTGATTTTGTGCCATCACTTTGGTGAGTTTTGCTTTTTCAGCATTATTCCCAAAGGCTTTCATGCCATAAGGCTTGTCCCAGAAAAACATCTCTAACACTAAAATATAGACATGTAATATGGCAATAAGCGCAATGAATATTTGTCCGATCATATAGTTTTCCTTTTTATTTTAAAGATATGAAAAAAGACCAGTCTCTCGACTGATCTTTTAATGTTTTACGGTTTTAACAATACTTTGCCTTGTCGAGCACCTTGTGTTGCTTTTTGAGCAGCTGTTTTAATCTCATCAAAACTAAATACACCTTCTACAGGCAAAATTAATTTTTTCTGAGTCGCTAGCGTTAATAACTCAACAATCAGTTCCTTTTTACGTTCTGCTGGCATTTCTTTATTGACCACACTCGCCCAGAAACCTTTTACTGTCGCTTGTTTGAAAATTAAATCGCCCGATGAAATCTGCATGGTTTCGCCAGTCATACTGCCAAACGAAACGAGCAAGCTATTTTCACTGAGTAAATTCAGCATTTCACCACTTGCGCTACCACCAATCGAGTCCACACCAGCAATCAGCGGTTGATCGCCATGAATCTGTTTAACTTGCTCTTTCCAGTTCGGCTGATCAGTTGCAACAACATGTTGAATACCTAAAGCTTGCATCTCTGCAACCGCATCAGTACGACGAACCAGATTAATCACAGGTAAGCCACGTGCCTGCGCAATCATCGCAACTGTTTTACCTACTGCACCATTTGCCGTGTTTTGAATGAGCCATTGACCTGGTTGAACATTTACAAAGTCTAATAGCATGAGGGCACTAATTGGCATACCAATCAGCTGTGCTGCTGTTTCGTCATCAATTTCATTATTGAGTGGAATAAGGCCTTGCGCTGGTGCAATAAAATATTCAGCCCAACTGCCATGCACAGATGCAACTGCGATACGTTGCCCTACCTGTACATGAGTAACGCCTTCGCCCAATGCATCTACAACACCAACCGCTTCACTACCACCAATCGCGGGTAAAGTTGGCTTGTAGCCATAGCTTCCACGTACTGTCCATACATCATGATTATGAATCGGAGACATGATGGTTTTAATACGCACTTCGCCTGCTTTTGGTTCCGGCTTTGGCATATCCGCCTGCTCTAAAACGTCTACAGGTTCGCCAAAATTACCATGGATAATACTTCGCATTCTTTATTCCTCTATCGGTTTTAAGAGTTGTTGGGTCGTTTCTAAAGCTAGATGTAAATGCGCTTTGTCTTGGGACAATTTTGTGAGTAAAGCAGCACCTAACCATAACTGATACATGACTTGCGCAGTTTTCAAAGGATCAATATGTTTTGGAATTGACCCTTCCTGTTGCCCTTCTTTGAGTAGCAAAGCTAGACGCCGCGTTAATTTGTACACACCGTCATTGAGAATTTGGCGCATATCTTCCGACAAATCAGAAACCTCTGCCGCCAACTTCACAATCAGGCAATTTTCAGCCCAGCTGCCATATACGGGATCATCAATCCACGCCTGCCACAACGCCATTAAACGGGCATGGGCACTTTGCTCAGTGTGTTGCCAAAGTTGTTCCATACGAACTTTATAGTCCGCCATGTACTGCTCTAGCAACGCACAGCCAAATGCCTCTTTTGAAGCAAAGTAGTGATAGAACGAACCTTTGGGTACGTCACAAGCCTTTAAAATTTCTTGCAAACCAACACCAACAAAGCCTTTATGTAATACCAGCTCAAAGCTAGTATCTAAAATGTGTTGTCGCGTGGTTTCGCTTTTGTTTAATCGTTTCATGAACACATCATAGACAACTATTAGACCAGTCGTCTAGTAAAATTATGTAGCTTGTAAAAATATGCGAGAGTAGAAATGTAGAGTGAGGAATGTTAAAAATACAATCTGCTTATTTAAACAAATTTTGTCGATTGTCGTTTAACCGTCACAATTTGTCGCTTTAAATCATTTTGTACTACTTGAACAATTTTAAATCGTTATCATATAGGGTCTGTTGTTTATAAATAGCCATATCTCCCTGTGACTAATCAAACAACACCTAAATTTTCATCAATACATAATTGAGATGTTTTATGAGCCAAAGTCATATCCGTATTCGAGGCGCACGTACCCATAACTTAAAAAATGTGTCACTCGATATTCCACGCGACAAATTTGTGGTGATTACGGGGCTATCAGGTTCAGGAAAATCTTCTCTTGCCTTTGATACCTTGTACGCCGAAGGACAACGCCGTTACGTCGAATCGCTTTCAGCGTATGCCCGCCAGTTTTTATCGCAAATGGAAAAGCCTGAAGTCGACTCGATTGAAGGTTTGTCACCAGCGATTGCCATTGAACAAAAATCTACCAGTCATAACCCACGTTCAACGGTGGGTACGATTACCGAAATTTATGACTATTTACGTTTGCTTTATGCACGTGTCGGCACGCCCTACTGCCCTGAACACGACTTGCCGATGGTTGCGCAAACCGTTTCTGAAATGGTCGATGCGGTAAAAAACCTTGAGGAAGGCACAGCACTCATGTTGCTTGCTCCAGTGGTACGTGAGCGTAAGGGTGAATACAGTAACCTGTTCGAACAACTACAAGGTCAAGGTTTTGTTCGTGCCCGTGTTGATGGTGAAATCATTGATATTGATACGCCACCAGAACTCGACAAAAAGAAAAAGCATACCATTGAAGTCGTTGTTGACCGCTTCAAAGTACGTGATGACTTAGGTAACCGTATTGCGGAATCATTTGAAACCGCACTACGTTTAGGTGGCGATATTGCTGTTTTATCATGGATGAATGGCGAACACCCAGATCGCGTTTTTTCTGCAAAACACTCGTGCCCTGAATGTGATCGCGCAGTCGCAGAGCTTGAGCCACGTTTGTTTTCATTTAACAACCCGTTCGGTGCCTGCCCTGTTTGTGATGGTTTAGGTACCCGTAGCCACTTTAGCTCTGAAAAGCTCATTCCAAATCCTGAGTTGGCAATTAGCGAAGGTGCTATTCGTGGATGGGATCGCCAGCGTCCTTATTATTATTCAATGCTACAAAAAGTTGCCGACCATTTTGGTTTTCAACTTGATACGCCTTGGAACCAGTTAGATAAAGATACACAAAAGAAATTCTTACAAGGTACTGGCAAAGAAAAAATCGATTTAAGCTATATCGATGAGCGTGGCCGTAAACATACTCGCGTACAACCGTTTGAAGGAATTTTACCTCACCTTGAACGCCGTTACCGTGAAACTGAAAGTAACTATGTACGTGATGATTTAGCTCAGTATTTATCTAATGCAGCGTGTGATGCATGCGGTGGTTCACGTCTAAATGAAATTTCACGTCATGTTCGTGTAAAAGATAAAACAATTGCCGACATTACCCGCATGTCGATTGGCGATGCGGAAAGCTACTATCAAGATTTAAACCTTGAAGGTGCTAAAGGCGAAATCGCAGATAAAATCTTTAAAGAAATCCGTGAGCGTCTACACTTCTTGGTGAGTGTTGGTCTGAACTATTTAAGTTTAGCTCGTTCTGCCGAAACGCTCTCTGGTGGTGAAGCACAACGTATCCGTTTAGCCTCACAAATTGGTGCAGGTTTGATGGGCGTCATGTATGTACTCGATGAACCATCAATTGGCCTACATCAACGCGATAACGATCGTTTATTACAAACCCTCATTCGCTTACGTGATTTAGGTAATACGGTATTAGTCGTTGAACACGACGAAGATGCCATTCGTGCGGCTGACCATATTATTGATATTGGTCCAGGTGCGGGTGTACATGGCGGCGTGATTATTGCTGAAGGAACTTATGATGAATTGGCTGAACATGCCGACTCACTCACAGGACAATACCTTTCTGGCAAACTCAAAATTGAAGTGCCAAAAAAACGTACTGAATCGCCACGTCCAGATGAAGTCATCAAACTTTCAGGTGCAGCAGGCCATAACTTAAAAAATGTCGATTTAACCATTCCACTTGGCATTATGACCTGTGTGACTGGTGTTTCAGGTTCGGGTAAATCAACACTAATCAACCGTACTTTACTTCCATTGGCTGCAACACAGCTCAACGGTGCAACGACTTTAACGGCTGAAAAGTTCGACTCAATTGATGGTCTACAACATCTAGATAAAGTCGTTGATATTGACCAAAGCCCGATTGGACGTACGCCACGTTCTAACCCTGCAACGTACACAGGGCTATTTACACCAATCCGTGAGTTATTTGCTCAAACGCCAGAAGCGAAAGCTCGTGGTTATAGTGCAGGCCGTTTCTCGTTTAACGTGAAAGGTGGACGCTGTGAAGCCTGCGAAGGCGACGGTATGATTAAAGTCGCAATGCACTTCTTACCAGACATGTATGTACCTTGCGATGCATGTCATGGCAAACGTTATAACCGTGAAACGCTTGAAGTGGGTTATAAGGGCAAAAACATTTCTGACGTTTTAGAAATGACGGTTGAAGATGCTGCCGAGTTCTTTAGTGCAATTCCAGTCATTCACCGCCGCTTAGAAACCTTAACTCAGGTCGGCTTAGGCTATATTCGTTTAGGTCAGGCTGCGACTACACTCTCTGGTGGTGAAGCGCAACGTGTAAAACTGGCACGTGAGTTAGCAAAACGAGATACGGGTAAAACCTTATATATCTTGGATGAACCTACAACAGGTCTACATTTCCACGATATTGCTAAGTTGCTCGATATTTTGCATGAACTACGCAACAAGGGTAATACCATTGTGGTGATTGAACATAACCTTGATGTCATTAAAACAGCGGACTGGGTTGTGGACTTAGGCCCTGAAGGTGGTTCGGGTGGTGGTATGATCATTGCCGAAGGTACACCTGAACAAGTCGCTGAGGTCGAGATTTCCCATACGGGACGTTTCTTAAAACCAATGTTGAAACAATAAAACAAAAAACCGGAAATCATTTTCCGGCTTTTTTTATCCCTCAACTACATTTCGTCCCCGAGCTTTAGCTTTTAAAAGTGAACGGTCTGCTTTTTCTAACAGTTCCATCCAGCTTGCTGCTCCAATCGCAAAACCAATACTGACCGATACATGCAATTTTTCATGTGTATTAGATAAATCGACTTCTTCTAAAGAAATCGCAATACGAATTTTTTCGGCCAAGAGACGTGCATCTAAAAATGGTATCTGCTCTAACAAGATTAAGAACTCATCGCCACCATAACGAACGATTAAATCCGAAGCGCGCACATTCACTTTTAATTGATCTGCAATACGTTTAATCACTTGATCACCGACAATATGACCATATTGATCATTCACATCTTTAAAGCGATCTATATCAATAATCATTAAACAAGTTTGTGAAAATTTTTGGGGGTAGCTCTCTACAATTTTTAAATATTCAGATAAAGCCAAACGATTGGATACACCTGTTAAAGGGTCTGTATTTGCAATATTTTTAAGTTGGAATTCGAAAGCATCTCGCTGCTTAAGCATTCTTTGTAAACGGTCAATCGCTTCAAACAGTGAAATAAACTCACCCTTTTTAGGGTTCAACTCATCTACCGGATAATCTTTGCTATGAGACAAATCAAGAATTAAGGTACGAGCCTGAATAAGAGGCTCAAATACCCTTCTCTTTGCATAAATTAAGGTAAGTAAAGCAGCCGCTAACGATATGCTAGAAATGAGTAAAGTCAGAAAGAATTTCTTTTTTGCCAAATAATTTTCTTGAGAAGCAATAAAGACACTTTTATTAAGTAGAAAGTTTTGTAAATCAATGACTGTTGTAAATTTATCAACAATTTGGTCTGTCAGTTCAGTTCCATTTAAATGATAAGCCTCATGCTTTTGGCTTTCTTCTAAAAGTTGACCGACAATAGGCACGCCTTTATCTAAAAATTCAGTTTTAACTCTCGCATAAAGGCGATGATATTCTGGGGTCTTGGCCTGCTCAGACTGTAACGTATCTACAAGTGCCCATAAGTACCGAGCTTGCTGTTGAGTCTGTAAAGAACGCGCCCGATTATCATTGGGTATAGTTTCTTTAAACGTCACTGGTGCAATAACATTAGATGCGGTGCGACCAGCTTGATCACGCATATCGGTTAATACAACAATCAAAGTAAAATAATTATTAATTTGGCTATCTTTACTTTTTAACTGCAACATGAGCTTTTGCAAAATTTCTCGGCAACTATCCCAAGCACCGAACATCCCCAAAATTGCATGATCGAATTGCATAGAGGTTCGTGCTTGTTCAGGTGTTGCAGCATAATAGTCGACGACAGCCCGCGCCTGCTTCAAATCATCTCTAAATTTAGTATCTAAAGTATTTGCTAAATCAGAGTAGCCTTCTTCCTTTAAAATACGAATAGTTTCATTAATTTGCTGATCGACAGTAAGTCGATATTCTTTTAGCTTCTTCTGATTTTTTAAAAAGTCGGCAGCGTTACTCGACATTAATTTATTTGCCGGTGCACGTTCTTTAGATACCTTATTTGCAACTTCAGCAATCGATTTTAAGCTTTTGATTTCGACCAAAGCTTGTTTAGTTTTTAAATACTCTTGATAACTGCTGACAATAAGAGGCACAGCCATAAACAGTAAGGACAGAATAATGACCAACATGAAGAAAAATAGTCGATTACTGATATGTTCTGAACGTAATCCTGACATTTCTAGCTGGTACTCCGTAAATGTCCTACCATCATCACTACTATAGAATGAAGTAATTAACTCGCATCCTAGCACTTTAATGAGCAGAAGTTCAGCAACAAAGTTTGAATAACGCAATATACGCATTCATTGTTGGTATTTCATAAAAATCTGATCGAAAGAGCAAATGATGGCTATAGCAAAACTCCATTTTACAGCTGAAGTAAATTTCGCAATCCTATAAAAAGATTCTTTTTCCTCTTGGATGCAACTCCCAGCATCCGAAACCCAGCGCTAAGCTGGGTTCTTTTTATACAAACTAAAAAGAAGAAATTTCATGTAATTTTTTTAACAAATGTTAATGTTTTCTTATAGATAAAAAAAAGCTCAACCTTGGGGAAAGCTGAGCTCGTAAAGTCTGATGTGATAACACATCGTATCTGGGAAAGCACTGCTAACTATAAAAATGTTAGATAGTGAACTTTGCAATTGAATTGTGTGACTTATCTCTAATTTTGTAAAGTTGATTAAATTGATCAGAATTAATTTTTTAATCGTTTTTTTTGATTTAAAAACGTATTTTTTTTGCCTTATTCAATTATATAATAATTCAAAATAGATAGATTATTTAGATAAACTTATCAAAATAATGTTAACTATTACTCAAAATATATAAAAATTGAAACAAAAATAATGTTTGAGAGACTATTTATTAATCAGATCGACAATTTTACTAACGTTAAATCCGATTAATAAGATCATTTTTTCCAATTGCGAATGTAATTATTTTTAAACTATTTATTGTCAAATCCTTAGGAAACTTAAGGTTTAGCTGCTTGTTAATGTTCATTTTTTTAGCAGGTTGACATAAAATACTTTAATTGGTGGTTTTTTAACCATTTTTAACATAAGTGTCAAATTTCCTTAACATTACGTTTCATCTATTATTGACTTCATAAATTGTTACAATACAATGACCCCAGCTTTATCTCTTGTTAATGCTGGAAATGATTATGAAAAAACTTGGTTTAGCCACTGCTGTATTATTAGCCATGACCGGTGCTCATGCTTATCAATTTGAAGTTCAAGGTCAATCTGAATATGTTGACACAACTGCAAACGATAAAAACTACACTGGTGACGTTGCTGGTACATTCTATTTGAAAAATGTTGATACAGCTAAGGGTCCTTTAGCTGAAGCAGCTTTCTTAAACCAAGCTTCTAGCGTGTCTTTAGGTTATAGCTATCAACAATATGACCAAAACAACGGTTTAAACTACCGTGTAGGTACATACGGCGTTAAAGGTGAGGCATACGTTCCAACTCCTTACCTTCCTGTATACGCTAGCGCTACTTATAACCACACTGACGTTGACGGTAAAAACGCGATTTCTCGTGATGACCAAGGCGACCGTTATGCTTTAGAAGTTGGTGCAATGTTGTTACCTAACTTCTTGATGGCTGTTGGTTACACAAGCGTAGCTAACCAATTTGCTTTAGATAACTTCGGTATCATGGGCAACGGTATCTACTCTGCTGTTAACCAAACTGCTGCTATCCAAAACGATCAAGATGCTGTTACAGCACGTGCTAAATATGTAGGTCCAATCGACGGAACTAACATGGCAATCGGTTTTGAAGCTGCTGGTGCTTTCGGTCAAGAAAACCAATACGGTTTAAAAACTGACCTTTACTTAACTCCTAAGTTAAGCGTTGGTGCTGCATTCATCGGTAACGACGGCGTAGCTAACATCAAAGGTAATGACCTTGGTGAATTCCGCCAAGCTTGGGGTGGTAACGTAAACTACTTCATCACTCCTGCTCTTGCAGTTGGTGCGTCTTACATGAAAGCTGACGTTAAAAAGTCTAGCTACGACACACAAACTATCGGCTTAAATGCTAAATTCCGTTTCTAATTTAATTTAGAAATTGAATTAAAAAAAAGGACTCAATTGAGTCCTTTTTTTATGGCTTTTAACTACGTACGATATTTAAGAAATGTAAGTGACGTTCGTACTGATCAATAATATCTTGGATCAAATCTTCCTGCGTCCAGTCCATTACATCATAGTTTTGTCCACCCTCTCTCAAAAACACCTCAGCTTGGAAATATTGACCATCTTCGGCTTCAGTACGCCCAATTAAAAAACTTGGTGGCACTGTTTCACGTGAAACAACTTTATAAATAAAATTAATTTCATGGTGATGATCGACTCGAAGTTGCATACCGTCCTCAACTTCACTAATTGAAACCTCAAGATGACGGCGTTTAAACTCATGCTGAATATTTTCAAAAGCACGTGAAACCTGCTTTTCAATATATTGCTTAACCTCTTCTTCGCTATGAGGATAGTGCATAATTAAGCCAAGACGTTGTTGCCAACTTCTAGGGTTATGAATAGCACGTGGAGTAATGCGAGCTTCCTGAATTGCTTGCATTTTCGTGACATCGAGATGTAAAGCTTTTATAAGTCCCCAGCTCATCAGCAGCATGACTACAGTAAATGGCAATGCACTCATAATGATTGAAGACTGAAGCGCGGCAAGGCCACCCACCAAGAGTAAAATAATAGCCAGCACCGCCATAAGCACTGTCCAGAACAGGCGTTGCCAAGTAGGTGAATTTTCAGTTTTTGCAGTTAAGTAGTCAGTAACGAGTGCCCCTGAGTCAGCAGAGGTCACGAAGAATAAAACCACTAAAATAGTAGCCAGAATATTCATGACACCTGACCATGGCAGGTGCCCTAAGAATTCAAACAGTGCAACTGATGAGTCTTGCTGAACAGCCTGAATGAGAGTGGTTTGATGTTCATGAATAATGCTAAATAACGCAGCATTTCCTAAAAAGCCCATCCAGATAATGGTAAAGCCTGTTGGAATAAGAAGAACGCCTACAATAAACTCTCGAATGGTACGACCACGTGAAACCCTCGCGATAAACATGCCCACAAATGGTGACCATGAAATCCACCAAGCCCAATATAAAATAGTCCATCCCCCAATCCATCCATTTGGCTGATAAGCATATAAATTGAATGTCATGGTAAAAAGGTTAGATATATATTGCCCAGTGTTTTGAATAGTGGTTTGAAGTAAATAAATACTAGGGCCAGCAATGAAGACAAATACTAATAATATTAAAGCTAAAACTAGATTTAGTTCTGATAAGCGTTTGACCCCTTTATCTAGGCCTAAGAACACAGATAATGAAGCTAAAATGCTCACAAAAATAATGAGCAAAACTTGGATATTGGTACTTTGCTCGACACCAAATAAGTAATGTAAACCAGAGTTAATCTGGGTGACACCAAATCCGAGAGAAGTCGCTACACCAAATACCGTACCAATGGTCGCAAATATATCGATGCTGTCGCCCCATGGCCCATAAATCTTTTTACCAATGAGTGGATAAAGAGCTGAACGGGTCTTTAGAGGCAAATTATGACGATAAGCAAAATAAGCTAATGCTAAACCGACCACAGCATAAATTGCCCATGCATGTAAGCCCCAATGGAAAAAGGTCACACGTAGAGCTTGTTGTGCTGCATCAATGGTCTGTGGCTCACCGCTTGGTGGGTTGACATAGTGCATGACAGGTTCAGCAACGCCAAAGAACATTAAGCCAATACCCATACCGGCAGTAAACAGCATGGCAAACCATGAACCGTTACTGTATTCGGGCTGGCTATGGTCAGGGCCTAATTTAATCCGACCTATCGAAGAACAGGCAATATAAATCAGTAGGATAAGAAAGAAAGCAACCGATAAAACATAAAACCAGCTAAATGAATCAGTGATCCACTGTTTTAACTGCTGCGTGAGAAGTTCAAAAGAACTCGGAGCGATCACAACAACTGCTAGGAATAAAGCAATAATGATGACCGTACCCAAAAAGACATTGGGATTAACATTTGCGAACCAACTCGATTGTTTGGAAGGCATAAATCCTCCATATTATTTTAATGAAAATGACAGGCTTAAAGCCAATAAAGACATTCAGGAATGAACAAAGTTATATCTTTCAATAGAGAAAGCCGATAATACTTTAAGTAAACTTAAATAATATTGCAGTTACAAAGGTGTAAATAAACTCAACACCTCCTTCTTTATTTATCAGAATTCTTTTTAGGTGCGTGTGAGATGTACTGTAAAGCGATTAAACGTGTAACAATTAATGCCAAGTACATAACGCCACAAAACATTTGTAACATCGCTAGAACACGTGCTGGTGGGCTAAGAGGCATGAGGTCAGACAGCCCTGTTGCTGACTGCAAACTAAAGCTTAAAAACAGTAAATCTAGCCAAGTTTGTATGTGATGGACATGGTTTGGATTTTGAAAGCTATTGGGAATTAATAGCTGACAAATGTTGTATAAAAATGCAAAACCCCAAGCGATTAGGGTAAAAACAGCTGCTGCTGCAAACAATTCATCCCGTGTTAGATATCGGTCGGCAAACATATAACGAAATAAACCATAAGCTGCCGAGAAATAAGCTAACGCTTCACAACTATGGGCAAAAATCTGGATCGTTAAATTGCTGTAGCCTAATAAAATAAAAACTGAAGATACAATTGCCCCACTTACAAATGTGAGGCCCAGAAAAGTGAACATGGGGGTCTGACGAATAACCTTAGCAATAATGAGTAAAGCGAGAACTCCTAATGCCCAAGTGAAGGTTCTATACGCCTCATTATCAAAAGTCAGCATGGCAAGAATAAGTAAAATGAACTGCACAAACAGCAACCATGCCGAAGGCAACAATCGAAAGCCTGCCCAAAACTCGATGATAGATCGCATTTAATTATTTTCCATTTTTTCTTTATGTTTTGAATTATAGAAAATCATACTGTACAAAAAATAGGATAAACAAGTTGTTCTTTATTAAGGAGCTTCTTTTGAGTAAGCCATACAAGAGAAACAAAAAAAGCCCCGTAGGGCTTTTTATGAGATGTTCAATATATTTTGATTAGTGATCCGATGCGCCAGAAGCCCCAATACCTGTCATTGAACGTACATATTGTGCATCGAAAGAAGCGCGTTCTTTTTTCGCACGTGCTGAGTTGTCAGTCACTGAGAAGAACCAGCAGCAAAGGAACGACAATGGCATCGCAAATAATGCAGGACCGTTAAATGGATTGATTGGTGTATCAGAGATTTTTAACGTATCAACCCACACTGCTTTAGACAAGATGATCAGTACAACCGCTGTTACCAAGCCAACCACACCACCGATAACTGCACCACGTGTAGTCAAACCTTTCCAGAACATTGAAAGAACAAGTACCGGGAAGTTTGCACAACATGCTACAGAGAATGCCAAACCTACCATGAATGCTACGTTTTGTTTTTCAAACAAAATACCCAAAATCATGGCAAAAACTGCTAAACCAAGTGTCGCGATTTTTGACATACGAAGTTCAGAAGCTGGAGTTGTTTGACCTTTCTTAAATACGTTAGCGTATAAGTCGTGCGAAATTGCAGATGCACCTGAAAGTGTTAAACCAGCAACAACAGCAAGAATCGTTGCGAACGCTACTGCTGAAATGAAGCCCATGAACAAGTCACCACCTAAAGCGTCACTTAGATGCACAGCCGCCATGTTGTTACCACCAACCAGCTCAAGCTTGCCTGACACTGCCATTTTTGCAACATCAAGGAATTGCGGGTTGTTTGATACGAACAAGATCGCACCAAAACCAATAATGAAAGTTAAAAGGTAGAAGTAACCAATGAAACCTGTTGCTACCACAACCGACTTACGTGCTTCTTTTGCATCTTTTACAGTGAAGAAACGCATAAGAATATGTGGAAGACCTGCGGTACCAAACATAAGCGCTAAACCAAGAGATAAAGCATCAATTGGATTTGCAGCAAGTTTACCTGGCCCCATAATTTTTGAAGCATCTTCAAAGCTTACGTTATGAACTTTACTAAACACTTCAATAGATTGGGTAAACATGTTGCTGAAGCTAAAACCAACCGCTTTCATTACCATGAATGCCATGAAGGTTGCACCGCTCAGTAACATCACCGCTTTAATGATTTGTACCCATGTGGTTGCCAACATGCCACCAAAAATTACATAGGCCATCATTAATAGACCAACGATGACTACAGCGATGTTGTAGTTCAAACCAAATAGCAATTTAATGAGCTGACCTGCACCCACCATTTGCGCAATCAAGTAAAACGCGACAACAACAAGCGAGCTAAAAGCAGCTAGAGTACGAACCGGTTTTTCTTCAAGGCGGAATGACACGACATCGGAAAGGTTATATTTACCGAGGTTACGTAAACGCTCTGCTACCAAGAATAAAACGATTGGCCAACCTACCATGAATCCGAGTGAATAGAGCAAGCCATCAAAACCTGAGCTAAATACCATTGCGGAAATACCAAGGAATGACGCCGCTGACATATAGTCACCCGCAATTGCCAAACCGTTTTGGAAACCGCTGATTCCACCACCCGCAGTATAGAAATCTTGTGCAGATTGGGTTTGCTTTGCAGCCCATTTAGTAATGAACAGTGTGAAACCAACAAAGATGACAAACATGATAATGGCATGCCAGTTGGTTGCTTGTTGCTCTGCTTCACCTAAATCTGGGCTTGCCATAGCAACTGTTGAATATAGCGATGCTGCACCCAATAGGGCTTTCGCTTTTAATGAGTTCCATTTCATATTAGTGTAATCCTTTCTCGTGCGTGATGGCTTCAACTTCCTTCAGCGCTTCTTCACTCAACTGGTCAAGGGTATTATTTGCGATATAGGAATAGACACCACAGAGTAGGAAAGATAAAACAATAATTCCTAAACCAAGCGGGATACCCCATGTCGTTACACCACCACTAAAGGAACTCATCAAAAATTCTTTGTTGTAGCCCACAAGTAGCATAAAGCCCACATACAGCACTAACATGATGATGGTGAGCGTCCAGCTTAATGCACTTTTTTTCTTGACCATTTTTTGAAACTTTGGATTGCGTAGAATCTGTTCTACTTGGCTCTGATCCATAACCAAACTCCTTACCTAGTGCCCAACCTTGGTCACTTTTTTTTAATGTATTTTTTCATAATTAAAGTTAGCAAGATTCCAGCTTAGTCGTAACTTAGACTTTGGTCGTTAAAATTTAATCAATTTATAGCTTTGTTTCGGCATAGGTTATGATAGACACAAGGTTTCACTTATGTAGGTCATATGAACAGCTGGCTGATTATTGGGGTTCTCACTCTTTATATTGCGCTTTTATTTGTCTGTGCTTTTTTTGGTGAGAAGCATGCCAGTCGTCTCGGCACACGTGGCCGCATGTTTTTATTTAGTTTAACTTTAGGTGTCTACTGTTCTTCATGGACATTTTATGGTGCAACCGGCGCTGCCGTACGTGAAGGCGTTATCTTTTTACCTATTTATTTAGGTCCACTTTTATTTGTCTGGTTTGGTTATGATATCTGGCGGCGTTTAGGTCGAGTTCGCCAGCATCATGCGATTTCCTCGATCGCTGACTTTGTCGCAGCACGCTATGGTAAAAGTGGTGTACTCGCCTCATTAGTGACTATTCTTGCCGTTATTGCGATTATTCCCTATCTCGCCTTACAGCTCCGTGCGATTGCTTTAAGTACCTCTGTCATTATGGAGCAAAGCTCGCATATTCATACGACGACTAACAGCGTGTTATTGCTCACCAGTGTACTCGCAATTTTGGCCATGATTTTTGGTACACGGCAAATTGCAAACACGGAACAACACGGCGGACTCATGCTAGCAGTTGCATTTGAGTCGTTCGTGAAGTTATTTGCTCTACTTTGTGTGGCTTTATTTTTTATTTTTGAATCGCCAGCTAACCTCAGCCAAATGACCTCTGATGTAAATCAGACTTTTCAAGAAGTACAACTCTTTGGTGTACCCGAAACTTTCTGGATTCAAACCTTACTGGCAGGCTTAGCCATTATTTGTTTACCACGTCAGTTCCACGTGGCAGTGGTTGAACTACGCGATGAAAAACATATTCGCGGTGCTCGTAAGTGGTTCGCGGTTTATCTCATTTTAACTATTCTTGCGATTATTCCAATCGCAAGTTGGGCTTTACATGCCGCACCAAAGTTCCTGACTGTGCCCGATGTGGCTGTACTGTCCTTGCCTTTAAGTTATAACCAAGAGTGGCTCGCCTTACTGGCCTTTTTAGGCGGGTTCTCTGCATCAACAGGTATGTTACTGGTGTCATCAGTTGCTTTGTCTATCATGCTCAGTAACGACCTAATTATGCCAGCCTTGTGGCGTTTTAAGTTGCTGTCACGTCACGACAAACATTTACCTAAAGTTCTTAAATTTAGCCGTCGTATCAGTATTGTTGCGGTGATGCTGCTTGGCTTTTTATTCTTCCATTTCTTTAATGACATTAACCAACTTTCAGTATTTGGATTATTAGCGTTTAGTGCGGTAGCTCAATTTGCACCTGCACTGATTGGGGGGTTGTATTGGCGAGGTGGAAGCCGCCAAGGTGTTTATGCAGGACTCATCATTGGATTTTTAATGTGGAGTTATACTTTACTATTTCCAACGATTTTACGTAGCTTGCCTGAAGCCTATCAGGATGCTGCTCAAAGTATTTTGCTTTTTGGTCCTTTTGGCATTAACGCCTTACGTCCAGAGTCTCTATTTGGTTTTGAGTCATTTGCACCTTTAACTCATGGCGTGATTTGGTCACTTGGTTTAAATATTCTTTTATATATCTGGATTTCTAAGCTTTACCGTCCAAGTGTGGCCGAACAAATTCAGGCAGAAAGCTTTTTTTATTATGAAACCAAGCCTCTACCTTCACCGCATACATCTACCGATTTAACCTACCTCCCCCATGATGCAGCTCGCTTAAAAGTGGGTGATTTATTTGCCTTAGCCAAAAGAATTACGGGTGAGCAACCCACTACACAAGCGTTCGAAAACTTTTGTGAGCAAAACCACCTCACCCTTAACCCGAATAGTATTGCCAATGGCATGTGGTGGCGTTTTACCGAGCAATATCTGGCAGGTATTATCGGTGCCGCTTCTGCACGTACATTGCTGACTACAGCAATGATTAATAACGGTCTCGCTTTAGGACAAGTCGCTAATATTTTAGACCAAGCCTCACAATGGCAACGTTTTAATCAGAACCTACTTATGACCATGATTGACCACATGACCCAAGGAGTAAGTGTGGTTGATAAAAATATGTGTCTGGTCGCGTGGAACAACCAATATTTAAAACTATTTGGTTATCCAAAAGACCTTGTTTATGTCGGCTGCCCAATTGCCGACCTGATTCGTTATAACGCTGAACGCGGCGAATGTGGCCCCGGTTCAGTCGAAGAGCATGTACGCAAACGTCTTCACTGGATGAAAGTCGGAAGTGCCCACGAGTTTGAACGTATCCGTAAAGATGGCCGTGTGATTCAAATGCGAGGCAATCCTATTTCAGGTGGAGGCTTTGTGACGACATTTGCTGATATTACCGCTTTCCGTGCGAACGAAGCAGTCCTAGAAGCTCGTGTAAAAGATCGAACCCAGCAGCTTGCCGATGCCTTAACAGAACAACAGCTTGCACGTGAACAAGCTGATATGGCCAATATGTCAAAAAGTCGATTTATTGCAGCGGCAAGTCACGACTTATTGCAACCTATGCATGCGGCTCGTCTGTTTAGTACTGTTCTTGAGCAAAGTATTTCGACAGAAGAAGACCGTCAAACCTTACAACAACTTGACCGAGCACTCTATGGTGCCGAAAGTATGCTGTCTGCCCTACTCGATATCGCTCGTTTAGAAGGGGGCAGTATCCAACCGAAAAGACAGCCTTATCCTCTACACGATTTATTAAGCGATCTCGAACTACAGTTTAAGTCGATCGCTGCACAGCGGAACATTTCACTAAAAGTTCATGATGTATCGTTCTGGATTGATACCGATCCACAGTGGATTCGTCGTATTATTCAAAACTTTGTCAGCAATGCTTTACGCTATACCGCCAAAGGTCGAGTGGTGGTTGGTGTACTCCGTTCCGCACAACAGCCGAATCATATTCGAATTGGCGTTTGGGATACCGGACCAGGTATTGCTGAAGAACAACGAATTAAGCTTTTCCAAGAATTTGAACGTTGTGGACATTTGTCACCTTGGGGTGAACAAGGTTTAGGATTAGGGCTCGCCATCGTCCAACGTATGACAGGTTTGCTAAATTACCCAGTTCATGTGTACTCAGAGTTGGGCAAAGGCTCATGCTTTATGATTGAGGTGCCTATTGTGGAGCCACCAAAAGTTGCAACTCCGACTGTACAAGCAGTGCCTTTAAAAACTAAAGCTTACCGTATTTTATGCTTAGACAACGATGAAACTATTTTAGAGGGTATGAGTAGTTTATTAGGTCGATGGGGTTATCAGGTGTTCAAAGCTACCGAACCTGAGCAGGCTTTAGAAATTATTCAAAAAGAAAATATTCAGGTTTGGCTCATTGACCAACACTTGAATAACAATCAGCTAGGCGTTGATTTTATTAATCAAAATCGTCAAGAAGATGTTCCAGTGGCTTTAATTACAGCAGATTCTCACCCAGAATTACCACAGCAACTCAAAGAGCTGAATATTGTTTTACTTAAAAAACCACTTAAACCTGCCTCATTAAGAGCTTGGTTATCTGGGCTTAAAATTGCCAGCACAGCAGACTAATCTTTTTTCGCTCCTCAACCTTTCATAGGTTTGGGAGCGATTCTTGGCAAAAATGTTTGGCTAAATTTAAGCCAATAGGCAGAACTGCTCAAAAAGTCTACTTTTACCTAATAAAGTATTGACCAAAATTTCCAAAGACTCTTTTTCTATGGCAAAGCCCACCTTTTTTGTAAGTGAACACGTGTACACCTAGTTACAATTTAATAAACCATTGTTTTTATAATTATTTATTTACTAAAAACCACCATATACGACTTTAGTCGTATTCTACTTGCTTTCTGCATGACACATAAATATTCAAAACGCATTTTATTTGTCTGAAAATTTATTTTGCCTTATCGCCCCCTGCTCATGAATTAACGCAAAGGACCACTGCCATGAATATTTCTGATAACAACCCGCAAGGGCAACTTTCGTCTCAACAATTTTATCGCCAATACAGTGCCAATGCCTTACTTCCAGAATTAGATTGGCAGAGTATTTTTCCACATAGCAAACTAAGCGAAGCACATATCAAAGCACTTAACACAATTTATCAGTGTGCTGTACCTCTCGCGCTTAATGTATTTCACGATCTAAATTTTGATGTATTTGCACCTGCTGCTTATCATCCACAAGGCTTGGGCTTATTCGACAAGTTAGCGCAACAAGAAGAAAACTTCTTAAAAGTCCTTACTGCTGAGAGTGAAAATCTTGATCACGACACACGCCATCAAATCTGGAGCATGCTTCTCCGTGGCGGTGCTGTTCTGGTTTTCAAGGCTTGGCTTGGTCATGTCAAACTTGGAGAAAACCAGTTAGATATGACTCAGTTTGATGAGCTTTCTGACTTGCTCTTTATTAAGACACCTCCACATCAACTTGCTGAACGTTTGCATGTAGATGAAAAAGCAAAACTTGACCATATCTTCTTAATGTATGGCAATGACATTTTCCTTGATCGATTCAATAGTCTGGAAACTGCTGCTCTGTTCGTTGATTTAGGTGTTTATGATGCAGCTTTCTTAAGCTTACGTGATGACCGGGTAGCTGAATATTTAAAAAGCAAAGGCTATGTGACCCAAGAACAAATTGATGATTTGCAATGTGCGCTTAACCCACTGTACTGCGACAGCCTAACACCAAAGCAAGATTGCCTTGCCTAAGTGGAACATATAAAAAAAGACCTCAATTGAGGTCTTTTTTTATTTTTAGATTTTCTTATCTTCAATATTTAATGCACTAATTGCCAATACAGCCTGAGTACGATTTTGCACACCTAATTTTCTAAAAATAGCAGTTACATGGGCTTTAATAGTGGCTTCTGAAACATCGAGCTCATAAGCGATTTGTTTATTTAACAAGCCTTCAGCAACCATCATCAAAACACGAAATTGCTGAGGCGTTAAAGACTGAATACGTTCAGCCAAAGCTGTTTCATCTGCTGCTCTCGGGTCAAGATTAATATTTGATGGTAGGTTTGGTGGTAACCAGATTTCGCCATCTAAAACTTGACGAATCGCTTCACCAATATGACTTGGATGAGCCGATTTAGGAATATAACCCATTGCACCATGTGCAATCGCACGTTGAATAATTGAAGCTTCTTCGTGTGCAGAAACAACAATAATAGGAATAGCTGGATATTGTGCTCTTACATAGACCAGAGCCGAAAAGCCTGAAGCACCCGGTAAATTTAAATCGAGTAATACCAGATCAGGTTCTGCCCCATTTTCCAAACGCTCATAAAACTCATCAACCGAAGCTGTTTCATGAATTTGTGCCTGTGGCAGGCTATAACGTACTGCTTGAATTAAAGCATGACGAAACAAAGGATGATCATCAACGATTAAAATATTCATAAGCGATTAAAGTAATCTTGAGCATAAGTATGGCCTATTGTAACCCTACTATTTAGATGAAAGATATGCTCATGTTATCCATTTTTATGCAAAATGTTGATAAATTCTGAACTTAGCCTCAATTTTCAGATGTTTTTACCTTTTAATCAAAATTAATCTGTTTTTTATATAAGCTTACTTTTTATTATAAAAAATATATCACCTATAATTATATGAAATAAAAACAGCAACTTAAATAAATTACAAAGTATAAAAATCAACTATTTAGGTTTTATATTTAAAACTGATAAGGTTGACCAATTTCGTTATTTTACAGTTTGCCGTCATTGTTGATTAATAAGTCCAATGTTGTTTTTTAGGCTTAGGAACCAAATCATGACTGGTATCGCATCATCAAAACCTTTAAATATTGTTGCCGTTTCTGGTGGCTTAAATACCCCATCTAAAACCGAAAGTCTGGTTCAGGCCATTCTTGATGAATTATCTGAAGCAATTGATATTAAAGTTCACTTTATTAAATTAAGTGAAATCGGACCATTATTAGGCGGTGCATTTTATCGCAACCAACTTCCACAGCGTGTACAAGATGACCTTGCAGCAGTTGAAGCAGCAGATGCTCTCATTGTGGGTACTCCTGTTTACCGCGCCTCTTTTACAGGTCTTTTCAAACACTTTTTCGATTTTGTTGAACAAACGGCATTGGTCGATGTGCCTGTACTTTTAGCTGCATCAGGCGGTAGTGATCGTCATGCGCTCGTACTCGAGCACCAACTCCGCCCATTGTTTAGCTTCTTCCAAGCGCAAACTTTACCAATTGGCGTATACGCGACAGATCGTGACTTTACCCCTGAATACACGGTGAAAAGTGAGCAATTAGCTGACCGTATTACACTAGCAGTAGCGCGTGCGTTGCCAATTTTAGAATGGGCGCCAGCAAAAGGTAAACGTGCCGAGGTGATCAAATCTAAGACCCAGCAAGCGAATCAAGAGCTAGGTATTAACAAGCAAATTGAACAAGAAGAAGTATTACCTTCAGCGGCTGTACCAAATCTTGATGCAGCAGAGTCTCGTTTGCATCACAAGTCTGGCAAATCATTAACGCATGTTGCCTAAGCTCAACATGGCTAAATAAAAATAACGAATGGGGAGAGCGTACCATGACGCAATTACAACAACCGATTAAATTTGCTTATTGGGTACCAAATGTAAGCGGTGGCCTTGTAGTAAGTAACATCGAACAGCGTACAGACTGGAGTTATGACTACAATGTTCGACTTGCACAGGCTGCCGAAAACAATGGTTTTGAATATGCGCTCACTCAAATTCGTTTTACGGCGGGCTATGGGGCAGAAAACCAGCATGAATCTGTGAGTTTCAGTCATGCATTACTTGCAAAAACTGAAAAACTTAAAGTGATTGCGGCGATTCTGCCCGGCCCTTGGAAACCGGCACTTGCAGCTAAACAGCTGGCTACAATTGACTATCTAACTCAAGGCCGTATTGCGATTAACGTGGTAAGTGGCTGGTTCAGAGGCGAGTTTGACGCGATTGGTGAAGAGTGGCCTGAGCATGATGAACGTTATGTCCGCTCCGAAGAATTTATTCGCACGCTAAAAGGAATCTGGACCACCGACAACTATAGTTTCGATGGTAAATACTACCAGTTCCAAAACTACACGCTTAAACCGAAACCTTTGCAAAAGCCTTACATTGAAGTTTTCCAAGGTGGTAGCTCACGTGCTGCACGTGATATGGCTTCTCGCGTTTCTGACTGGTATTTCACTAACGGCAATACCGTCGAAGAAATTCAAAAACAAGTAGAAGACATTCGTACCAAAGCAAAAGCCAATAACCATCAGGTTAAAATTGGTGTAAATGCGTTCATTATTGCTAGAGATACCGAAGAAGAAGCAAAAGCGGTACTGCAAGAAATTATTGATAAAGCCAACACTGAAGCCGTAAATGCGTTTGGCGATGCAACTCGTGAAGCAGGTGCAGCTTCTCCAGAGCAACAAGGTAACTGGGCAAAATCAACTTTTGAAGATTTAGTGCAATACAACGATGGCTTTAAAACCAATTTAATTGGTACACCTCAGCAAATTGCAGAGCGTATTGTGGCGCTTAAAAATGTAGGTGTCGATTTGGTACTTTCCGGATTCTTACACTTTATTGAAGAGGTGGAATATTTCGGAGAAAAAGTTCTGCCGCTCGTTCGTCAGTTAGAACTTCAACAGGAAAAGGAGGTAGAAATCCAAGCGAAATCAGCCTAAAAAACTCCAGTTAAAACAGCGCAAGATAATAAAAACAACAAATTAAAATAAAGTTTTATTGGCTCCAAGACTCGGCTTGGAGCTTTTATTTTTTAAGGTTTCTCAACTTCTCGAACGACTGTTTCAACCGAATATCGGCACCATTTTGAAAGAACCTCAATAAATTCATTTAATGCTGCAGGTTCAAAATGACTGACAATCATATAACAAGCATTGCCCATGACTTTAAAGCATTCATCGATTTGTTCGTATTGCTTCACTAAATTTTCAATTTCTTCAAAAGCGCGTTGTTCATTTAAATGCAAATGAATAAATTGTTTATACGAATAGTGAACGGCAATGGTGTAGTTTTTGATAACCCCAGCATCCATTAATTGAGCAATTCGAGCACCCACAGCCTGCCCCGTCCGGTGAACTCGCTGCCCGATTTCTTTATTTGTCAGACGAGAATCTTGTTTGAGTAATGCAATAATTTTTAGATCAATCGGGTCTAATTCAATATTCATTTTTCATGGCGAAAGAAAACTAGCGTTAATGCTTTCATAGGACTATAGCCGATTTTACTGACAGAGAATAACCTTGTTTTATCTTATATGAACAAGAGTGTTCTCATGAAACAAGCACTGTTAGTTATCGATGTTCAAAATGATTATTTTAAAAATGGCAAAATGGAATTGGTTGGGCCAGATCAAGCGCTCGATAAAATAAAGCAGCTGGAACAATATTTTAACGAGAAAAACTTACCCATTATTTATGTGCAGCATATTAACCCGCCACAAGCCAGCTTCTTTCAAGAAAATACAGATGGAGTGTTACTTCATCCTGAACTCAATGTTCACAATGACTCATTGGTTGTAACAAAGCATTATCCAAATAGTTTTTTAGAAACCAATTTAGATGAACTTTTAAAAGCACATCAAATTGAGCAACTCGTGATTACAGGTATGATGACTCATATGTGTATTGATTCAGGGACACGCGCAGCGAAAGAACTTGGCTATCAACCCATCTTAATTGCAGACGCTACCGCAACACGTGATTTAAGCTATGCTGGAAAGACTGCAAAAGCTGAAGATGTACAAACTGCGTTTTTAACTGCGCTTAGTACGTTTGCAAATGTACAAAATACTGCTGACTTTTTAGCAAACTATTAATCGAGCTTAATAAAAAAAGCCCCATTTGGGGCTTTTTAAAATTAGTTTTGCTTATCGGGATAAACCGTTGCAATTAACTGATCTACCACAGCAGGTTCCGCCAAGGTTGAAGTATCGCCTAAACTATCAAGCTCGTTTGCCGCGATCTTTCTTAAAATACGGCGCATAATTTTACCCGAACGGGTTTTTGGTAATGCTGGCGCCCAGTGCAAGGCATCTGGCGAAGCTACTGGCCCAAGTACTTTACGTACCCAGTTGATTAACTCTTTACGCAGCTCTTCCGACTCTGGAACTCCCGCTTGTAAGGTCACAAAAGTACAAATACCCTGACCTTTAATATCATGCGGCATACCTACTACGGCTGCTTCTGCTACCGATTCATGCGAAACAAGAGCACTTTCAATTTCAGCCGTACCTAAACGGTGGCCTGAAACGTTTAAGACATCGTCAACACGGCCTGTAATCCAGTAATAACCATCTTCATCACGGCGGGCGCCATCACCTGTAAAATAAGTATTTTTGAAGGTTGAGAAATACGCCTCAATAAAGCGGTCTGGATCACCCCAAATGGTACGCATCTGACCTGGCCATGAATCTTTAATCACAAGGTTACCTTCAGCTGCACCTTCTAACTCATTACCTTCACCATCTACAATGGCTGGTTGAATACCAAATAAAGGACGCGTTGCCGAACCTGGTTTTAAAGCTGTTGCACCCGGTAATGGCGCAATCAAAATACCACCTGTCTCAGTTTGCCACCATGTATCAACAATTGGGCAACGGCCTTCGCCGACAACATTGTAGTACCAGTTCCAAGCCTCTGGGTTAATAGGTTCACCCACTGAACCTAACAAACGCAGGCTACTACGGTTACTTTCACGTACATACGAATCGCCTTCTCGCATCATGGCACGAATCGCGGTTGGCGCTGTATATAGAATAGAGACTTTATGTTTATCGACCACATGACCAAGACGTGCCCATGTTGGATATTGAGGTACACCTTCGAACATTAAGGTGGTCGTACCATTTGCCAACGGACCATAAATCAGATAACTATGCCCTGTAATCCAACCAATATCGGCTGTACACCAATACACATCGTCTTGTTTTAAATCGAAGACTTCTTTAAAAGTACTGGTTACATAGACCAGATAACCGCCTGTGGTATGCAATACCCCTTTGGGTTTTCCTGTTGAGCCTGAGGTATAAAGAATAAATAAAGGGTCTTCTGCCTTCATTGGTTCTGGAGGACAGTCAGCGTCCACCTCCATAATAATAAGGTGATACCACAAATCACGGCCTGGCTTCATTTCAATTGGGTTTGCATTGCGGTAAACCACAATTACGTTTTCAACGCACTCGGTACCCGGCAATGCTAAAGCCAAATCGACGTTTTCTTTCAGGGGTAATAGTTTGCCAGCACGTAGACTTGAGTCTGCGGTAATCACCAGTTTAGCTTGGCTGTCTTCAATACGACTTGCCAATGAGTCTGGCGAAAAACCGCCAAATACCACGCAGTGCACCGCACCAATACGAGCACAGGCTAACATGGCAATTGCAGCTTCTGTCACCATTGGCATATACAACACAACGCGGTCACCTTTACCAATGCCATATTTCTTTAAAACGTTGGCAAAGCGGCAGACTTCATCATGTAATTCTTTATAAGAAACAATTTTATGACGAGAAGGATGGTCTCCTTCCCAAATAATTGCAGGTTTATGAGGATGTTCTTTAAGATGCCTGTCCAAGCAGTTTGCTGATACGTTCAACTCACCATCAGCAAACCATTCAATCTTGAAATTGTCTTTGTCAAAACTAGTATTTTTAACTTGGGTAAATGGCTTTATCCAATCGACAATTTTAGCTTGCTCTGCCCAGAATGCATCTGAGTTCTCGATAGAGTGTTGATAACGTTTAAAGTAGTCTGCTTCAACAGTACGAGCTGTTTTTTTAAATTCCTCTGGTACTGGATAGATCTCATTCATACGCAACTTCCTTGATCTTGTGCATCCCATCTCGAGACTGTGGCTATTATTTTACTGGATCTTATTTGTATGCCTTTTCAGTATGATGACTCTTTTAAAGCCTAGACAATCCGACTTTGGTCATATATTAACCACTTACTCAAGCATACGAAATTTTGAACATTTTTATAAAATTAAGTTGATTTAAAACATTTGTCTATAGCTTTTACTTTTATAATTTTTTTAAGTTTTGATGGTTTTGACCATCAACAAAGATTATTTTAACTTTTAGACGCAGCACAGGAATAAAATAATATGTTTGCCGAAACGCCCTCTTCACGTCCACCACAACTTCCATTTAAAGACAGCCCTTTTTCAATTCATGGTCGCTTTAACCGCATGAGTTATTTGGGTGGTTATGGCCTAATTTATTTAGTCACCCTTATAGGTTATTTCATTTTGGCTTCATTTCTTGGAAGTTTTCAGCTTTCAAGTAATCTATTTAATTTTGAGTTTTACAGTTCTCTTTCTGGCGTAAGTGCTTTAGTCGTCTGGGCTTTTTGGCTATTTTTGATTTATTTAAATATTGTTCTGGTTGTTAGACGTTTGCACGATTTAAATAAAAGTGGCTGGATGGGGCTGCTGCTATTTATTCCAGTCGTACAGTTCTTTTTCATGATCTATCTACTGCTTGCCTCTGGTACAGCAGGCGCCAATCAATATGGTCCAGCTCGACCTTCAACATTTATAGAAAAACTGATGGCTTGGCTTATTTTGTTAGCTATTTTAATTAGTCTCATTTCCACAGCAGGATTTTTTTATTATTTCTCTGGGACCGATACCCTAGAAACACCAACACAAATCTTACAAAAAGGAACGCAATACTTTTAATTAAAAAACACTTTATTATTTAGTTGAACTCATTATAGTAGGCGCACATTTTATCTCCTACTATGATGGAAGCTGAAAAATAGCTTTCATGAATTTATTCAATCGAGACTTGTCGTGGCTGATGAACAAAAATCCTTAACGGATGTTGCAAAAAATACAGGCGAACTGTTACAAGAAGCGGGTACTAAAACCACTCAAACGGTTTTAGCACATACCGAGAAATATCATGATGCCTATACCACTATCGACAAAATTGTAGATAGTTTCTGGGAACGTGTACCTTATATCTGCATTGCGATTACCGTTTTTATTATTTTTTGGCTACTGACCAAATTATTTAAGTTCTTTGTTCGTAAGACTTTAGAAAATCGCTCTTATACTCGCCAAAATCTGGTACTTGTTTTAAACCGTGTCGGCAGTACAACAATTTTATTCTTTGGTTTCTTAATTGCTCTCGTCATTATGATTCCAGGGTTCACACCGGGCCAACTCATGAGTGCCTTAGGTATTGGTTCGGTCGCAATTGGTTTTGCGTTTAAAGATATTTTCCAAAACTTGCTCTCGGGTATTTTGATTTTATTAAGCGAGCCATTCCGTATTGGTGATTCAATTGTTGTAAATTCGCTTGAAGGAACTGTTGAAGATATTCAGATTCGTGCAACCTTCTTACGCTCACCAGATGGCCGTCGTATTGTTATTCCAAACGCAACTGTTTATACAAGTGCCTTAACGGTAAATACAGCCTATCAACAACGACGCTGCGAGTTTGTGGTTGGAATTGGCTATGACGACGATGAGCAAAAAGCGAAGCAAATTATTTTAGATATTCTCAATAATGACCGAAATGTACTGAGTCAGCCTGCTTTTTCGGTTAACGTGACAGCTCTAGCCGACTTCTCGGTTAACCTTACGGTACGCTGGTGGATTAATACCACTGAGACAGATATTTCGTCATCTACAAGCACTATTCAAGCCGAAGTAAAACAAGCCTTCAATGCAAATGGCATTAATATTCCTTACCCTATTCAGGAATTAAAAATGGCTGCAAATCATTTGCCATTGAATGCTGATAACTCAGCTAAATAAACGCCCTAAAATATAAGAAATAGACGTTTCGGTTCTTAAAATACGGTTGCCTAAGCTCACAGCTTGGCAGCCGTTTTTTGTGAGTAAATCAATTTCATAGGGAATGAAGCCACCTTCGGGCCCCACGACAATACTGCAAGCATGGTCAATGTTACTTGGCATACTCTGCTCAGCATAAGGATGAGCCACATAGACAGGAGATTCTTCTGAAATGAGTGTTGGCAAAACGTCTTCAACAAAAGGTTTAAAACGTTTATACATCTGAACTTCAGGAACGATGGTGTCACCCGCTTGTTCAAGTCCAAGCGTAACGTATTGATCAATTTGTTGTAAAAAAGGGGTTTGCCAATAGCTTTTATCAACGCGATAACTATGAATTAGGCTTATCTTTTCAACACCTAAAGTCACGCTATCCATAATTAAACGGCGTAAAACCTTAGGTCTTGGCAAAGCCACAATTAAATGAACTGGAAGTTTTGCCGGTACTGCTTCTTTAAGAATGGGGCGTACACCAACTTTTTGCTCATCAATCGAAATAATTTCTGTGACATAACGAGCACCATTACGAATACCAACTTTCAGATTTTGGCCAACCGTAATATCAAGATGTTCACGTAAATGTTGTAATTGGCGCTTTGAATGAATCGACCAGATTTCTGACTGAGTATCTTCAGGTTCTAGTAAAACAATATTCATGGTTTTTCGGCCAAATACCGGTTAATTACCCCAATATGTTTTTGTAATGAACCTTGGTTACGCTGTAATACTTTATGCGCCTGTACCACTAACTGTTCAGTGGCTTCAGGTTCTGCCAGACAAGCCAACCAGATATCAACGACCTGCTGTGCATCTTGAGCAATCAGTACGCCATTTTCATCAATGAACTCATCAACAATTGTTTGAAAGTTGAAATAACGAGGTCCAACCACTGTAGGTACATTTAAAACCATAGGTTCTAAAATATTATGTCCACCACCCGGCTCATTTAAAGAACCCCCTACAAAGCACACCTGACTTAAGGCGTACCATAACCAAAGCTCCCCCATGCTATCGGCCAAGTAAACCTGCGTGCTGGCATGAATACTCTGCCCCATGCTTCTTCGATGAGTGACTAAATTTAAATTTTGGCAAACCTCAAATACTTCATCGAAGCGTTCAGGATGGCGCGGTACAACTATACATACCAACTCACGATCTGAATTTAAATGAGGTGCAAGTGCCTCCAAAATTTGTTGTTCTTCGGGTGCATGTGTACTGGCAATCGTCACAACCTGACGATTTGCCAAATACCACTGCTGATGCAATTGGGCAGCTTGCTTAATAAAAGCCTCAGGCGCATGAATATCAAACTTAATATTTCCAACAACCTGACTTTTATGCTCGTCTAAACCAAGCTCGACATAACGCTGACGGGTTGCACTATCTTGTGCTAATACCCAATCGATTTGCTTTAACATACCGGCAGTTAAACTTGAGACTTTGCTATAACCTTTTGCTGACTTTTCAGATAAGCGAGCATTAAGCAACAAACAAGGCACATGCTGCAACTTGGCTTGATCGATTAAATTTGGCCAAAGCTCTGTTTCAACTAGTGCTAAAAGTCTCGGTTGGTATGACTCGAAAAATTGTTTTAAAAGCGGTTTTTGGTCTACAGGCAAATAAACCGCTTGGAATAAATCTAGATAGGGTTCTTTTAAAAAAAGTGACTTGGCACGAGCCTGACCTGTTTTTGTAGTATTGGTCACTAAAACTGGCTGCCCAAGTTTGAGATAGTGCTCAATGAGTGGCTGTGCAGCATTGGTTTCCCCGACTGAAACAGCATGAAACCAGATGGCTTTTACATTCTTCGGATCTTCAAACGGCCCAAATCTTTCCAGACATTCCTGATGATATAATTCCAGACTTTCTGCACGTCTTTTTATCCGCCAGCGATAAAACGGTTTTAATAAATGGAGTGCTGTGTTGTACCAAAATGGGGTCGCCAAGCGGTTTGCCTCAAATAGTCAAAATTTAAAAACTGGGGAAAATATAACATAGATAAAAAAAATGGCAGAGTTTCGATACCTAAACTCTACCATATACAAAAAAAGTCACTGACTGAACTCACAAAAGAGTAAGTTCAGCAAATAATAAATTTAAATAAAATAATGATTTTATGAAGCTTCTAAAGCAGGATAGTCCGTATAACCTTCAGCTCCTTTAGCATATAAAGTCGTTGGTTGAAGTTCATTTAATGGTAGACCTTGCTCTAAACGTTGTAAAAGATCTGGGTTCGCAATATAAGCCTTACCAAAAGATACTGCATCTGCCTGCCCTTCACGCAAAATACGTTTTGCTGACTCTGGTGTCAGGTTCTCATTGGCAATCCATACACCATTAAATTTTTCGCGAAGTTTAGGGCTAATACTATCGGCAGCTTCATATTCACGAGAGAAAATGAAAGCTACATTACGTTGACTCAATTGCTCAACCACATAACCGAATGTTGCTAATGGGTTTTCATCACCCATATCGTGTGAATCGCCACGCGGTGCAATATGTACACCTACTCGGCCAGCGCCCCACACCTCAATAAAGGCATCAACTACTTCTAATAATAAACGAGCGCGGTTTTCAACCGGACCACCATACTCATCATCACGCTGGTTGGTATTACTTTGAAGGAACTGGTCAATTAAATAACCATTTGCAGCGTGTAACTCAACACCATCAAAACCTGCTGCTTTAGCCAGCTCTGCTGAATGTTTATACTGAGCAACAACTTCTTGAATTTCTTCAATTGAAAGCGCACGTGGTTTTACATATGGGCGCTTAGGACGTAATAAACTCACTTCACCCGCAGGTTGAATCGCACTTGGTGCAACAGGAATATCGCCATCCAAAAGTTCAGGATCTGAAATACGGCCCACATGCCAAAGTTGAACTACAATTTTTGAACCTTGCGCATGAACTGCTTCAATAATCTTGTTCCACGCTTGTGCCTGCTCTTGTGACCATAGTCCTGGAGTGTCTGCATAACCCACAGTTTTTGAACCAATCACTGTTGCTTCAGTGAGAATGAGACCAGCATTTGCACGTTGCTGATAATATTCCACCATTAAGTCGTTTGGAACACGGCTTTCGCCACTACGTGCACGTGTTAATGGGGCCATTACCAGTCGATTTTTAATTTCAAAATCACCAACTGTTAAGGGAGTATTGAGTTCAGCCATGATCGCCTCGACTTACACTTTATTTGTTTTAAAGTGTTTGTTTTAAATGTTCGATATATTGCTGAATCAAAGCTTCGTTACGTGAAAAATAAGACCATTGTCCATATTTTTGGACCTGAATGAGACCTGCCTGCTGTAATACAGACAAATGATTGGACATGGTAGACTGAGCTACTTTACCCAAACGTTCAATATGACCTGCGCAAACCCCTTTTTCAAAACTACCACCACACTCTTCTACCGGTAAATAATGCGCAGGTTCTTTTAACCATTGCAGAATCTGCCGACGCAGAGGATTGGCTAGGGCTTTGCTAATTGCATCAATATCCATAGGCTCAACACGTCTTTTAAACGAACAAAGCTTCGTTCAGCATTTCGAAAACATAATATCGCATTTTTTCGATATTCATATCCATTTTTTTCGATATTCATATCGTATTTTTCCGATTAACTTCCGATCACTGAACTGCTTTGCCGTTTTAATCGCTAAAAATTTAAGAGTATTAGAGAACTAAAAGTTCAAAAGACTCTTATAACCCCTGCTTTAAACTCGCTTCAATGAAACGATCAAGGTCACCGTCAAGAACTGCACCAGTGTTTGAGTTTTCAACACCTGTACGTAAGTCCTTAATACGAGAGTCATCAAGTACATAAGAACGAATTTGGCTACCCCAACCAATATCAGACTTCGAGTCTTCAAGTGCTTGAGCTGCTTCATTACGTTTTTGCATTTCTAGTTCATATAATTTTGCACGTAACTGTTTCCATGCATGATCACGGTTCGCATGTTGTGAACGTTGGTTCTGACATGCAACCACAATACCAGATGGAATGTGCGTCAAACGAACTGCTGAATCTGTTTTGTTAATGTGCTGACCACCTGCACCGGATGCACGGTAAGTATCAGTACGAACATCCGAAGGATTAATATCGATTTCGATATTGTCATCAACTTCTGGTGAAATAAATACCGCAGAGAATGAAGTATGACGACGGTTACCACTGTCAAATGGTGACTTACGCACTAAACGGTGTACACCAGATTCTGTACGTAACCAACCGTATGCATATTCACCTTCAACGCGAATCGTTGCAGATTTGATACCTGCTACATCACCATCAGATACTTCCATAAGTTCTGCTTTAAAACCGTGACGTTCAATCCAGCGCATATACATACGTAATAACATTGAAGCCCAATCTTGTGCTTCTGTACCGCCTGAACCTGCCTGAATCTCGACATAGCAAGGATTCGGGTCCATTGGGTTGCTAAACATACGGCGGAATTCAAGTTTTGCTAATTCTTCTTCGGCAGCGCCAAGCTCAGATTGCACATCTAACAGCAAGCTTTCATCATCAGCTTCAACAGCTAAATCGAGCATTGCTTTGGCATCTTCAAGCTGTGTAGATAAGCCATCTAATACATTAATAACGTTTTCTAGTTCGCCCTTTTCTTTTGCCATTGCCTGAGCACGGTTTTGATCATTCCAGATCGCAGGGTCTTCTAACTCACGTAAAACTTCTTCTAAACGTTCTTTTTTCAGATCGTAGTCAAAGATACCCCCGTAGTGTTTGGCTACGATCAGTTAAGTCTTTCAATTGGTTTAGATAAGGATTAATTTCCACGCGAGTGTTCCCATAAAAACAGATAAACAGTCGAATATTTTATCATAGCTTGTCAGTATCGAACAAAATCAACGAGACTTATTATTTTTTTATTATTAAACTAATAGTTAAAAATATAATATTATTGTTTAATTTTAAAAAATATATTAAAATTAATAACTTAAAATCTTTATAAATTTATAACACTTATTCTAAGAGTCTTATCATGAATAAATCAAATTTTTTACTTGCCCTCGTTACGACCATTTGTGCTTTCAATGCTAATGCCTATCAAACCGAAGTTGGTACTATGTATGAATTTACAGATATGGATGGTGGAGAAGTTAATAGCTTTGGAATTAATGGCAAATATTATTTTAATCCAGTTGAAACCAAAAATTATCCTTTAGCTGAAGCCGCATTTTTAAATAAAGCCTCTAATATTGGTGCTGGTTATACATATAGTAAAGTAGAAGATGATCAAGATTATGCAAAACTTGAATATAATTCTGTAGGGGTGGCAGGAGAATACTTTATTCCAAATAGCCAGTTCTACTTATCTGGAGCATTTAACCGGACAAAAAGAGAAGTTACTGTAAATAATTACGGTTCAGCTGATGAAAGCGGTAATGGTTACGCTCTAGAAGTTGGTTTCCTACCAATAGATGGCTTATTAGTGGCCGCTGGTGTAGCTGATCTTTCTGAAAGTTTTGACCCAATTCAAGCAGCTAAATATGGTTTCCTTACTTCTTTCACTAATGCAACAACAGTCACTGGTGAAGATGATGATAAAGCCGTAACACTGCGCGCAAAATATGTTACTCAAATTGGTAATTTTTATACTAACTTTGAAGGACAAACTTACATTGGCGATGAGACAACTTACCGTTTAGGTGCAGATATTTATCTAGATCCTACTTTAAGTATTGGTGCATCTTTTGCTAACTCAACGGCAGATGATTCAGATACCATTTTTAGTGTACGTGCCCAAAAATTCTTTACTCCACAAGTAGCAGTAGGTTTGTCTTATACAACAGTTGATGATGCAGATTCTTTTGGTATTAATGGAACCTTCCGTTTCTAATGAATAAGAATTTATAATTTTTAAATATAAAAGCTCAGATAGAATTTATCTGAGCTTTTTTTCATTTCATTTTAAGCTTTACTCGTAACATCCCCATACAAAATTGGGTACTTTTCCAGCATTTTTGAGTTTCTACACAAAATCTCCTCAATTTTAATAAAATAAAACATTATGTTTTTATATTTAAAAATCAATAAGTTAAATTAAATATATTTACAAAAAAAGCACATGGTTACAGTACGGTTACTTGTGCAAGATTGACGCTAAGTGATTTTGCTCTAGACTAAAAGTTGTAACAAAACATTTATAAAATCGTTTTTAGAGGGGAGAGATTCCATGAAAAAACTAGCAATTGCATCAGCTCTTTTATCTGCTCTTGCAGTAAGCGGCGCAGCAAACGCTTACCAAGCTGAAGTTGGTGGTTCTTACACTTATCTTGATCCAGATAACGGCAGCAGCGTAAGCAAATTCGGTGTTGATGGGACTTATTATTTCAACCCTGTTCAAACACGTAATTCACCGCTTGCTGAAGCAGCATTCTTAAACCGTGCAAGCAACGTTAACGCACACGTTAACTATGGCGATAACAGCGGTACTAAAGATACTCAATATGGCGTAGGTGTTGAATATTATGTTCCTAACACTGACTTCTACCTTAGCGGTGATGTAGGTCGAAATGAGCGTGAAGTCGACAACACCAATATTGACAGCAAAGTAACTACTTATGCTGCTGAGGTAGGTTACTTACCAGCACCAGGTTTGTTACTTGCTTTGGGTGTTAAAGGTTATGACGAAAAAGACGGTAAAGACGGCGCAGATCCTACCGTTCGTGCGAAATACGTAACTCAAGTTGGTCAACATGACGTAAACCTTGAAGCGTATGGCGCGTTTGGTGACCTTGACGAATATAAAGTTCGTGGTGACTACTATATCGATAAAACTTTAAGTTTAGGTGTGGACTACTACAACAATGACTTAACTGATAAAGACGAATGGGGCATTAATGCTAAAAAATTCTTGAATCAGCAAGTAAGTCTTGAAGGTCGTATTGGTTTCGGTGATAACGACAACACTTATGGTGTTCGTGCAGCATACCGCTTCTAATCTTACCTAGATTAAAAAAAATCCGCTCAATTGAGCGGATTTTTTTTATTGATTTAAATGCACAATTCGCAGCTGTAAGCTCACATTGCCATTAAAAACATTACGGTCTATTTCATAGACCAAATGTACATGGTCATGCATTGGATCAAACTCGAAGCGGCCTGCTGCGTTAAAAGCAATTGCATCGAAACTATATTGATCTAAAGCCAATTTAAGTTTTAAGTGTGTCTCTTTGAGCCAACGGAAATCGATAACTTTAAAATATCCTTCAAATTGAGGCAGTGGAAATTTTTGTCCCCACGGGCCTAACTGCTCAATCCAGTTTAAGGTATCTAACTGCAAAGCAGAGACAGGTAACTCACCATCGGTCCATAAAGTCGCTTGAAAGATTGATTCATCCATCGCAGCGACACAATCATTAAATACCGTTTTAAAGGCTTCAAAGTTTTCTTTACGTATAGTCAAGCCCGCTGCCGCCGCATGACCACCAAAATGGCTCACCAATTCAGGATGTTGTTCGGCAACTTGTTCAATGGTATCTCGAATGTGGACACCATCAATTGAACGTGCAGATCCTTTAATATGGACACCATCTTCATCGGGTGCAAAAACAATTGTAGGCCGATGGAACTGTTCTTTTAGACGGCCCGCGACTATACCAATGACGCCTTGGTGCCAATTTTCTTCAAATAGAACAAGCGCCGCAGGAATATCTTGCTGTGAAAGTTGCAGAGTGTCTAAGGCCGATAAAGCTTGTTGCTTCATCTCCCCTTCAATTTGGCGGCGATCTATATTTAACTGATTTAATTGCTGAGCAATCGGATATGCAGTTTCCATCGTCTCTGCTAATAAACACTCGATTCCGATGCGCATGCTCTCCATGCGCCCTGCTGCATTAATGCGTGGCCCAAGCACAAATCCTAAATCTTGCGCACGTATTGAAGTTGCTTCACGACCAGCAATATCCAGTAAGGCTAAAATTCCAACTCGACACTGATGTTGCTGAATGCGTTTTACACCTGCATCGACCAATATACGGTTGTTATAGTCTAGAACAGCAACATCTGCATAAGTTCCCAAAGCGACTAAATCTAAATATTGGGTGACTTTACTTGTGCTTTTGCCTTGTCTATTGCGTAGGCTCGCCAGATTGGCAAGCACATAAAAAGCAACGCCAACACCTGCAAGTGCCTTACTTGGAAACTCACAACCTAATTGATTTGGGTTCACCACCGCTTCAGCAAGCGGAGTTTCTTTAGTCGTTAAATGATGGTCGGTAATAATTACTTGCATGCCTAGGGCATGTGCTGCATCAACACCAGCATGGCTAGAAATTCCATTATCGACTGTAATTAATAGATCGGGTTGATAAGTTTGATGAGCAAGCTCAGCAATGGCTGGAGTAAGACCATAACCATATTTAAATCGGTCTGGAACCAAATAGTCGACTTGTGCTCCCATGTCGCGAAGCACGAGCATCATTAAAGCTGTGCTGGTTGCACCATCAGCATCATAGTCCCCCACAACCACAATTTTTTTCTGTTCATCAATGGCTTGATCCATTAATGCGACAGCAGCATCCAATCCTTTGAGCTCTGGAGCAAGCAGATTCTTAAGTTTTAGCTCTAGTTCTTGTTCAGACTGCACTCCACGTCTTGCCAAAATCTCGGCAATAAACGGAGGCACGCCCTGAAACTGTTCAGGGCGTGTCAATAAAGGTCTTTGTTTAATTTGTATTTTTGTCATTTAAGGCATCAGTCGGTGCAATGTCCATTGACCGTCGATTTTTTCATAACTCAAGCGGTCATGTAAACGATTTGGTCGTCCTTGCCAGAATTCATAATAATCCGGTTGCAGACGATATCCGCCCCAAAACTCTGGCTTATCGAGTACTTCACGGCTTTGAACTTGTTGTTGCAAGTCTTGGAAACGCTGCTGTAACAACTCTCGACTTTCGATCTTTCCGCTTTGAGGCGTACTGATATGAGCTGCAATCTGGCTATCGCGTGGACGTTTATGGTAATAGTCCGTAGATTCCTGTTCAGGAATCTTCACAACATACCCACCCACTCGTACCTGACGCTCTAGACTTGGCCAATAAAATAACAGCTCAGCATATGGATTTTCTGCCAAATCTGCCCCTTTCTGGCTGTCATAGTTGGTATAGAAATCATACCCTGCTTCTGTCGCACCACGTAACAATACAGTTCTGACATGCGGACGACCGTTAGCACTGGCAGTTGCCAACGACATCGCATATGGTTCGTGCAAGTTAGCAGCTAAGGCATGATTAAACCAACCTAAGAATTGCTCATGTGGATTGCTAGCTACTTGTGTCTCGTACAATTCACCTTGTTCATAGCTTAAGCGTAATTCACTTAAGTCTTTAATGACATCACTCATGCCATACACCTTATGCGACTTGTGCTTGTGAACGGACTGCATTTGCTAAATGTTCAGCCAAAGCATTCACTTCTTGTTCGTCATCACCTTCAACCATGACACGAATGACTGGCTCAGTTCCAGACTTACGAACTAAAATACGTCCACGACCTTTAAGTTGCTCTTCTGCTTTATTAAACTCAGTCACTAATGCTGGAATAGAATATGGATCAAGCATTTGTTCTAAACGTATATTTACAAGTACTTGTGGGAATAATTTAAAGCCCTGAACCAATTCATGGAGCGCTTTATTCTGCTCAACCATGACCGTTAACACTTGAAGTGCTGCAATAATCGCATCACCTGTTGTGCTCTTGTCTAACGTTAAAATATGACCAGATGGCTCACCACCTGTAACCCATCCATTTTCATCTAATGCTTGTAATACATAGCGGTCACCAACTTTTGCACGAACAAAGCCAACATTTGCTTTTTCAAGTGCCACTTCAAGTGCCATATTACTCATGACAGTACCGACAATACCTACTGGCTTATTTTTCGCCTGAGTCGCTAAAATATATAAGATATGGTCACCATCAATTAAGTTACCAAACTTATCAACCATTACGACACGGTCAGCATCACCATCAAAGGCAATTCCTAAATCGGCTTCTTGTTCAACCACTGCTTTTTGTAAGCTTTCTGGATGCGTAGAACCACAGTTTTCATTAATATTTAAACCATCTGGTTCGTTGTAGAGAGCCACAACTTTGGCACCTAACTCACGGAAAACTGAAGGCCCAACGCTATAAGCTGCACCATGTGCACAATCCACAACAATTTTTAAATTATTTAAATCGAAGTGGTATGGGAATGTAGATTTACAAAATTCGATGTAACGGCCATTTGCGTCATTTACACGAACACTTTTACCTAAATTCGCTGTGTCTTCAATAAACAAATCTTTTTCTAATTCTTTATTAATTTCTTCCTGCAATGAATCTGGTAATTTTTTACCTTCACTTGAGAAGAACTTAATCCCGTTATCAAAATATGGGTTGTGCGATGCAGAAATAACAATGCCTGCGTGTGCATGTAAGGCACGGGTAAGATGTGCAATTGCCGGAGTCGGTAATGGACCAAGCAAATGAACATATACGCCAGCCGCATTTAACCCCGCCTGTAAAGCAGACTCTAAAATATAGCCAGATAAACGAGTATCTTTTCCTAATACCACAAGCGGTTTATTTTTTGGACTCGTTCGTTTTAATACCTTCCCTGCGGCAAACCCGAGTTTTAAAGCAAACTCTGGTGTAATCGGCATTTGCCCAAATTTTCCACGAATACCATCCGTTCCAAAATAACTCATAGCTTATCTCATTTTACGCCACTTCAGCCGTGGCTCATTTCATATATGGCCATTCTGCCATATCTCTTTTCATTAGATTTACTTTACACCAAAAACAAAAAGCCGTCAGTGTACTGACGGCTTTCTTGATTGATTTGGTTACCAAAATCTAACCAACACGATAGTTCGGAGCTTCTTTAGTAATCGTTACATCATGGACATGTGACTCAGACATACCCGCTGAAGTAATTTTCACAAATTTCGCATTTTGACGAAGATCTTCAATCACTGATGAACCCGTATAACCCATAGATGAACGTAAACCACCCATCATTTGATGAACAATGTTACCCATTGGGCCTTTATATGGAACACGACCTTCAATTCCTTCTGGTACTAACTTTTCAGCGCCTGCTTTTGAGTCTTGGAAGTAACGGTCAGCAGAACCTGTTGCTCCAGCCATTGCACCTAATGAGCCCATACCACGATATGCTTTGTAGTAACGGCCTTGGAAGAATTCAACTTCACCTGGTGCTTCTTCAGTACCCGCTAGAAGTGAACCAACCATGATTGTGCTTGCGCCCGCACCGATCGCTTTTGCCATATCGCCAGAGAAACGGATACCGCCATCTGCAATTAAAGGAATTTGATCTTTCAGTGCATTAGCAACGCTGTCAATCGCAGAAATTTGCGGCATACCAATACCTGCCACAATACGTGTCGTACAGATAGAACCAGGGCCAATACCTACTTTTACAGCATCTGCGCCTGCATCTAATAATGCTAATGCAGCATCACCAGTTGCGATATTACCGCCAATCACTTGTACTTGAGGGAAGTTTTGTTTTACCCAACGTACACGTTCAATAACACCAGCAGAGTGACCGTGTGCTGTATCAACAACAATAACGTCAACACCAGCTTCAACCAACGCTTCCACACGACTTGGTGTTTCAACGCCTGTACCTACCGCAGCACCAACACGTAAACGACCAAGATCATCTTTACAACTGTTTGGATAACTCTCAGCTTTACGGAAGTCAGTTACCGTAATTAAACCTTTGAGTTCGTTGTTTTCGCCAACAACCAAAACTTTTTCAATGCGATGCTTTTGCAATAATGCTTGAATATTTTCTTTAGACTCGCCTTCACGCACTGTAACCAAACGATCTTGGCCTGTCATGATGTTACTAACAGGTTGTTCCAAGTTAGTTTCAAAACGCGTATCACGGCCTGTCACAATACCAACAACCTTGCCGTCTTTAACAACAGGTACACCGCTAATGTTATTAGCGCCGGTAATTGCAATAAGTTCACGTACTGTAGTTTCTGGGGTTACAGTGATTGGATCTTTCACCATACCCGCTTCGAATTTTTTCACACGGCGTACTTCTGCAGCTTGAGCAGCAATATCCATGTTTTTGTGCAAAATCCCGATACCACCATTTTGCGCCATTGCAATCGCCATACGTGACTCAGTCACTGTATCCATTGCAGCTGAAACTAATGGGATATTTAAATGAATGCCGCGAGTTAAACGTGTCTTTAGAGAGACATCTTTTGGGAGAACAGTAGAGTAGGCAGGAAGTAATAAGACATCATCGAAGGTTAGCGCTTCTTGAACGATGGTCAGCATAACAATCTCACTGGTAAATTCCGTGAGCTATTATAAACAAATTTCAATGCAATTTTCATATTATCTTTGCCTTTTTCAGCAATAGATATTCACCTACTCTAAATATTTCTCACTTATTATCGTGTTAGCTCATATTTAACTCACCTGATCATAGTCATGATCATTTTCTGAATCTGCTGGGCTTACCTCAATTAAAGGGATCAACTGGTGGGCTAGGCGCGCTTTGTTACACTGTTCATCAGCAATCTGTACCTCTCTACAGGTAGAACTACGCACCGCATATATAGAACAGCCCACCTCTTTACCAATTTCACCCGTCAAAGCCTGACATCGTGGCTGAGCCTGATTGGTTCCACGCATACACGAATAAACGGGTGTCAAAGGTTCAACGAGATGTTCATCTATTAACTCGGCCTCAGCCCAGTAAAATGAAACCCGAAAATGTGCACAACATGCCCCACAGCGAAGGCACTCATCTGGAGTCGCAACTTGAGATAACATTTTTATTCAAATTCTCGTCATCAAAAATTTTTCTGTGACGCAAAATCCTAAAAAAATTTCAAATTGGACTCAAGATATTGAACTTAATTTTTTTATGTTGGACAGCTGAAAATTTGTTCAGTCATTAAATCTACACCGCATGGCAAGGTCTCAATCCAGTCTAAAAACTGGTTAATCATTTCTTTGCCAATAAATGGAGTCCCATGCTGAGGCACAATCATCTCAATATCCATTTGACGAACCATGTTGACCCATAAACGGATGACTTTATTGGAACACATATAGCGTTGGTGAAAAGCTTTCATTTTCAGCACATGGGCATCGAAATCTTTGAGAGGCTGACTTGCATCTTCAACAATAGAAGCCCCCATATCACCAGAAAATAAAATTTTGGCAACTGGATCATAAAACTGAAAATTACCCACCGAATGTAGAAAATGTGCCGGAACCATGACAAGCTTTGATTCACCCAATTGAATCACTTGACCACGATCTGGCAACTCAATGAGACGGTCTTCCCAATTTCCTTTCATACGCTCACTCATAAATGATGAATTTAAGTGAGGTAAAAATCGCGCCCATAATTTAGAGGCAACCACTTTAGCATCGGTATAAACCAACCAACGAGGCATTGAAGTAATAATATCTGGGTCTTGATGTGAAGCGATTACATAGTCCAGATTTTTAAGACGAGTATATTTATTAAGTTCCATCGTCAATGGAACATAGGTCAAGTCACCACCTGGATCAATAACAGCTGCCCTTTCATGATCAATAATTAAAAATTGATTGGCTTGTATACCTTCCCCTTTCACCAAACTGGTAAAACTAATACATTTATGTACGCCATTATCAAATAGTATCTGCGATGTTGTTTTTTCAAACCCCATACAATTCCCCAAAAAAACTTTAAATATTAGATATTTTTATATCCCTACTAAAATAAAGGGATTCTAAAGCACTTGCAATGAATTGATTGATATTTCTCATAATATTTTAAAATTGATTTTACTTTTCTTATTCTATAAATGAATCATCAATAAATTGAGTAACCCTCTAGCATCTCCTTAAATAAACAGTATCGTGAAGTTTAACTACTTAAACACTCAATAAAAAACGCACTCTTAATGAATGCGTTTTTATATAAAGCGAAAAGTATTTTAGAAGAAATAATGTTGTACTAACGTAGAAACACCTACAATAAAGAAAATAGCTGCACCAATTTTATGAATGAGCGAGATAGATAAACGTTCAGCCAATTTATTACCAATAAATACAGCTGGTGCATTCGCGATCATCATCCCTAGTGTTGTACCCAGCATCACCCAGAAAATACTGTCATAGCGTGCAGCTAAAGCGACAGTTGCAATCTGGGTTTTATCACCAATTTCTGCCAAGAAAAATAAAATAAAGGTTGCACCAAAAACACCAAATTTTTGCCATTTATTAATACTATCAGTTTCATCATCGAGCTTATCTGGAATAAGCATCCAGAACGCCATACCAATGAAACCAATGGCGAGTACCCAAACTAAAATTTCAGGACTGAGCACGGTCGTAATCCACTGCCCAAGCACAGCAGAAATACCATGGTTAATGAGTGTTGCTAAAAGAATTGCAATGAGAATAGGAATTGGCTTACGGAAACGCGCAGACAATAAAAGTGCCAACAATTGAGTTTTATCACCCATTTCAGCGAGGGCAACAATCGAGGTAGAAATCAGAAATTCTTGCATGTCGGTTCTCTGGCTAGCATAAATGCCTATGACCTACCCCTCCTGCTAGCCAAATATCATAAAATGATTGCAGAGTGGTAAATCAAAGGTCTTGCCAACTCAGGAACGATGAGACGTTTAAGCTATGATGACCATGTTCTGTTGAACAATTATGTTGACCATCACCTATTCACATTTGCTGTGAATAGCGGCTACTCCCCAATGAAGTATGCGTTTATTATATTCAAGTCACTCTATTTTTCAAACATTCATGCAACAAATTTTACCCACGCCCACACCAATAAACGCGCAAGACCTAATAACACTGCAAAATAAGCACTTATATGAATGAAACCAATATGGCTACTGCTCGTTCCAGCCTGATATTCAAAGGGCAAAATCAAAGTAGCGACAAACACCTCAAAACCCATCACCACATAAGTCATCCATTCCCACGGGAAGTGTAAAATACTGACCCATATTCCCATCAATAAAAATACAATCAACAGTAAGGGCAACATAATTTTCAGGAAACCCAACATTTACTATTTCTCCTTTACCTGATAACGAGAAATTTCTCCTCACGCTCAATAAGCCTTGCTTAGCCTGTAGATTAACCCAAAATTTAATTAAGGAGATATCAAAAACAAAACCCCGCCGAAGCGAGGTTTTAGTTAATTATTTCAAAGTATTAGATTAATAAAGTACGAATATCTTTAAGAAGTTTCGTAAGTTTATTTGTAAAGCGAGCTGCATCTGCACCATTAATTACACGGTGGTCATAAGACAATGACAACGGCAACATTAAGCGTGGATCAAAGTCTTTACCATTCCAAACCGGTTGCATCGTTGCAGGTGAAATACCTAAAATTGCAACTTGTGGCCAGTTCACAAGAGGTGTAAATGCTGTGCCACCTATTGCGCCTAAGCTTGAAATGGTGAAATTCGCACCTTGCAAGTCTTTCGGTGATAATTTCTTATCACGCGCTTTTTGACCTAACACACCCAATTCAACTGCAATTTGCTTAATTGATTTTTGGTCTGGGTTACGAAGTACTGGCACAGTTAAACCATCAGGTGTTGCTACTGCAATTCCCATATGGATTTCATTGCGCAAGAGCACTGATTTACCGTCATCAGATAGATGACCTGCGAACTCACGCTCTTCTTTCAACAAATGCGCAACCGCTTTGATAATGAATGCCATAATCGTCAGGCTGATACCTTCTTTTTTGAAGTTGCCTTTCAGTTCATTACGCCAATCTTCTAACTCAGTAATATCAGCCAAATCAAACTGGGTGACTTGCGGAATAAAATTGTTCAGCGACAATTGCGGAATTGATACTTGCTGCAAACGCGTCAGTACTTTTTCTTCCACGCCACCAAATGCAGTAAAGTCAGGAAGCTTTGGCAAACCTGAAACCGCTGGTGCAGCCGCAGCAACTGGCGCCGCCGCTTGCGGTGCAGTTAAACGACTCTTCACATAAGCAAAGATATCTTCTTTAACAACACGGCCATGCTCACCAGAAGTTTTAACTTGTGACAAAATCACGCCAAGTTCACGAGCCAGCTTACGAACAGCAGGGCCTGCATATACTTTAGCATTTTCAGCTTCTTGCTCTTTCGTTAACTTATCAGCACCAGATGTTGACGCTACAGGTACAGACTGAGTCGCAGCAGGAGCTGCCGCTTTAGGTGCTGCTGTCTGCGGAGCCGGTGCAGCTTCTGCTTTTGCCGCTGGAGCTGCTGCAGGTGCTTGACCTTCAGCTTCAATTGTTGCGAGCAATACGCCTTGTGAAACCTGTTGGCCTGCTTGTAAGTGAATTGCTTTTACAACACCAGCAACAGTACTTGGAACTTCTACAGTCGCTTTATCAGATTCAACTACAACAAGGCTTTGGTCTACATCAACTTTATCGCCAACTTGTACTAAGATTTCAGCAACAACTGCTTTATCTACACCCAAGTCAGGAACATTGATATCAACTGGACCAGATTGAGTAGCAGCTGCCACTACAGTTTCTTGCTTTGCAGCAACTGGTTCAGCGGCCGCAGCTGGAGCTGCTGGAGAAACAGGAGCTTCTGCTTGTGCACTTGATGCAGACGTCGTTTTCACTTGAATAAGAACAACACCTTCTTTAACGGTATCGCCTTCTTTCACTTGAATACTTTCTACAGTACCAGCAACACTGCTTGGAACTTCTACAGTCGCTTTATCTGACTCTACAACAACAATACTTTGTTCAACATCAATTTGGTCACCCACTTTAACGAGGATTTCACCAACCAATGCTTTTTCAACACCGATGTCAGGTACAGTCACGTCAACAGTTGCAGTTGATGTAGCGGTAGCAGGTTGAGCTGAAGCTTGAGTTTGTTGTGCAGGTGCTGGAGCAGCTGGTTTTTCAGCCGCAGGAGCCGGTGTTGGCTCTGGTGCTGCTTGTGCTGCACCTTCTGCTTCGATCTCAATCAAAGCAACACCTTCAGTCACATCATCACCTTGGTTAATCAAGATGCTTTTTACCACACCTGCTGAAGTGCTAGGCACTTCAACAGTTGCTTTATCAGACTCAAGCACAACGATACTGTCGTCAACTTCAACGCGGTCGCCAACTTTTACTAAAATTTCAGCGACGTTTGCTTTATCTACACCAATATCAGGGGTCTTAATTTGCATGCTTAGTTCCCCTCACCTGTTTGCGTTTCATTGTATTCAGCAACTGGCTGAACTTCCGGATGTGCTTGTGGAGCCCATGCAACCGGACGGTCAGTATCTAACTCAAAGTTAGAAATTGCATCTTTCACTAAACGTGCATCTACTTCACCTTCGTCAGCTAGTTTTTTCAACGTAGCAACAACGATATGTGCAGCATCAACACCAAAGAAACTACGTAAGTTCGCACGTGTATCTGAACGGCCATAACCATCTGTACCCAATGCAACAAATGGACGACCATCTGGAAGGTACGCACGAATTTGTTCGCTATAAGCACGCATATGGTCTGTAGCAGAAACGACAATACCTTCTGTACCACGTAATTGCTTAGATACCCAAGATTCTTTCACTTCTTCAGCAAGTGGGTGTAGGCGGTTGTATTCTTCACATGCCATACCATCACGAGACAACTCATTGAAGCTTGTTACACTCCAAACGTTTGAATGGATTTGGTATTCATCACGTAAGATTTTCGCAGCTTTAATCACTTCACGAAGAATGACACCTGAACCAAGTAATTGAACAGTTGCTTTTTCATCTTTTTCGAACAAGTACATACCACGTTTAATACCTTCCTCAGCGCCTTCTGGCATTGCAGGATGCTCGTAGTTCTCGTTCATTACTGTTAAGTAATAGAACACACGTTCTTGGTTCACATACATACGTTTTAAACCGTCATGTACGATTACAGCTAACTCATAACCAAAACATGGATCATAAGATACGCAGTTTGGAATCGTGTTTGCCAAGATATGTGAATGACCATCTTGGTGCTGTAAACCTTCACCGTTCAATGTTGTGCGACCAGCAGTTGCACCTAACAAGAAACCTTGAGCTTGTGCATCACCAGCTGCCCATGCAATGTCACCAATACGTTGGAAACCAAACATTGAGTAGTACATGTACATTGGAATCATTGGCAAGTTATTCGTTGAATAACTTGTCGCTAACGCAGCCCATGCACTCATCGCACCAGCTTCGTTAATCCCTTCTTGAAGCATGTGACCGTCACTTGCTTCACGATAATGCATTAACTGTTCTTGGTCTTCTGGAGTATATTTTTGACCGTGAGCAGCATAAATACCAAGCTGACGGAACATACCTTCTAAACCAAAAGTACGTGCTTCATCTGGAACGATTGGCACTACGCGATCTTTAATTGCTTTTTCTTTAAGTAAAGCTGCAATTAAACGCACCATTACCATCGTAGTAGATTGTTCTTTACCACCTGAACCGTTTAATACAGCATCAAATACAGATAATTCAGGAATCGCTAAAGTTTCACTCTCACGACGACGTGCAGGTAGGTAACCACCTAATGCTTCACGACGCGCCTTCATGTACTTCATTTCTGGAGAGTTTTCACTTGGGCGGTAGAATGGAAGCTCTTCTAACTTATCATCTGTAAATGGCAGGTTAAAACGGTCACGTACATATTTCAAAGAGTCGATCTGCATTTTCTTGATTTGGTGAGTTTTGTTCACCGCTTCAATTTCTTCAGACAAACCGTAACCTTTAACAGTTTTCGCAAGAATAACTGTTGGTTGACCTTTAGCTTTCATTGCTTCTGCATATGCAGCAAAAACCTTGTACGGGTCATGACCACCACGGTTGAGATTATCGATGTCTTCATCGCTTAAGTCTTTTACAAGTTCCGCAGCTTCTGGGTACTTGCCAAAGAATTTCTCACGTGTATATGCGCCACCTTTTACTTGATAGCGTTGGTACTCACCATCAACAGTTTCTTCCATTACCGCTTTTAAAGCGCCTGTGCTGTCTTTTGCAAGTAGTGGATCCCAATGACGACCCCATACTACTTTAATGACACGCCAGCCTGCACCACGGAATAAAGATTCTAATTCTTGAATAATTTTACCGTTACCACGTACAGGACCATCTAGACGCTGTAAGTTACAGTTCACTACCCAAATGAGGTTATCTAACTTTTCACGACCAGCAAGTGAAATTGCACCAGTACTTTCTGGCTCATCCATTTCACCATCGCCGAGATATGCCCAGACTTTACGATCTTCTTCTTTGATCAAGCCACGGTTCATCAAATATTTTTGAATGTGTGCTTGATAAATCGACATGATTGGACCAAGACCCATTGATACAGTTGGGAATTGCCAATAGTCCGGCATTAAATATGGATGTGGATAGCTTGGTAAACCGTTACCGCCAACTTCACGGCGGAAATTACTTAACTGTTCTTCAGTTAAACGTCCTTCGAGGAATGAACGTGCATAAATACCAGGAGCACAATGCCCTTGGTAATAAATCATATCTCCGCCAAAGTTATCGCTGTTTGCGCGGAAGAAATGGTTAAAACCTACGTCATATAATGTTGCACTTGATGCGAAACTCGCCAAGTGACCACCTAAATCATCACCTGTTTTATTCGCGCGAAGTACCATTGCTAAGGCATTCCAACGAATCAATGCACGAATACGGCGTTCCATATCTTGGTCGCCTGGCATTGCAGGTTGTTCTTCAACAGAAATTGTATTTAAGTAAGGTGTATTGAGACGTTGAATTGGAACATGCTTAGCAATTGCTTGTTGGTAAAGTTTTTCCAACAAGAATGCCGCTCGCTCAGTTCCCATATGTTGTAAAACTGAATCGAATGCATCTTGCCATTCTTGGGTTTCTTGTGCGTCGGAGTCACCGTAAAACGCCATAATTCACCTGTTCCTTGTTCTCTAATCTACTTTGTATTTTTACCACGTTTTGCCCCTCTCAAGTTATTGCCACGGGTGAATGTGAGGGGGCCCTATTATTTTCTGAATGAATAGTCATTGACCGAGCATGAGTCAAAATAACAAAAAAACGCCAATATTGGCGTTTTTTTATACGATCATTGCGTTAAGAAAGGTTTATGTTCATTTTCAGATTCACAAATTCAATAACCTTGATCTTTTAAGAAATGTAATTAAGGCAACATTGCTAAGTAAGTTGATGGATTCTTACGTTGACCATCTTTAACTACTTCATAGTGTAAATGTGGTCCAGTACAACGACCTGTACAACCCACATTAGCAATATGGTCACCAGCAGAAACCTGATCACCCACACGAACCATTAAACGTGAAGCATGTGCATAGCGTGTTAAATAACCATTACCATGGTTAATTTCAACATATTGACCATAACCTGTCCCCCAACCTGATTTAGTTACAATACCAGGACCTGTTGCATAGATTGGTGTACCACTTGGCGCAGACATATCTAAACCACCGTGATGCTCTGCACGACCACCCATGGTACGGCCACCAAAGTTAGAAGAAACACGTACGCTATCCGGAAGAGGGTGAGAAACTAACCAAGAATAAGGATTTGAAGAAGAGGCATTGAAAGAGCTTTTAGCGGTCGTATGACCATATTTTTTTGCCAGTGAGTCATTGTTGAGCTCAACTGTTTTTGGGCGTAAAGTGACTGAAACTTTAGCACTTGCCGGAAGATCTAAATCATCAGGATGCGTATATGAACCTTGAGATAATGTTTTTGATAACTGTTCCAATCGATCTGAGTCAGTAGATTGGTTAATATTTTGATAATCTGCAAAAGCAACCGATGCTGCCGAAGCGGCAAGTGAAAACGCTAATAAAATACGACGCGTGTGCATAAAAACCTCTTGAAACTGTTCTTACTCAAGTTCCTTATGATCTCTTCCTTGATATCGGTTGAAATGAACGCTTAAGATTAGGACAAGAAACCATTCGAGAACGATCAATGTCTAAACCCGATAACGTTTTTCAACAATCCGGAAAACACATAAAAACAGGAAACCTTACGTTTCTAACAACGCAAGTCGCGCAATGGCAAAGACTTACGAAAATAATCCAACCCTTATTGCCCCAACCGGAACAATGGCAGGTCGTGTGTTATCAAAATGGCACTTTAATTATTACTGGTGAAAATCAGGCAATGATTAGTCAACTCAGCTATTTACAGAGCCAATATATATCTAAATTATCTCAACTTGAAGGATTAAAAGACCTACAAAGAATTCAAGTTCGCCTAAGAAATAAAACTATTTCTACAGCGCCCCCATCTGAGCCTTCTAAATCCATCCCCCCGGAAACACAAGAAATGTTACGTAGTGCTGCCGACTTCGTGAGCGACCCTAAGCTTAGCCAAGCTTTACTACGTTTGGCAAGCAATAAAAAATGATGAGCTTTCTATTCCTTAATTAGAATCGTTCTTATTATGTGACTAAAATCACAATTTTCATTGTTACATTATAACGTAGCCAAATAAAGACAATGACTTATGTCACACTCACGTATGGAATTGGACAGTCTTTCTCGTCATTAAATGTTACAATTTCATAATTACTCGGATCACTTTGAACATTGCGTAATAACTGATTATTTAAAGCATGTCCTGACTTATAACCATCAAACTTGGCAATAATTTGATGACCAAGTAAATACAAATCACCTACTGCATCTAAAATTTTGTGTCGGACAAATTCATCAGCAAATCGTAAACCTTCTTCGTTCACAACCCCTGTATCATCTACACCAATGGCATTATCTAGACTTGCACCTAAAGCCAAATTATTTGCTTTGAGGTAATCTAAGTCTTTCATAAAGCCAAAAGTTCGTGCTTCACTGACCTCATACACAAATGTTTCGGTCGAAAAATCGATAGTCGCAGATTGATATTCTTTGGCAAAGGCAGGATGATCAAAATCAATGGTAAAGTTAAGTTGAAAACCATTATGCGGTCTAAAAATTGCTTTTTTATCATCAATTAAAGCTTCAACTGGCTTTAATATTCTTATAAATTTTTTCGGAGCATCTTGTTCACGCAGACCACCTTGCATGAGCAAATAAATAAATGGTCCAGCACTACCATCCATAATTGGAACTTCAGATGCTGATACTTCTACGATTAAATTATCGATTCCTAAACCCGCAATCGCACTCATTACATGCTCAATTGTCCCGACCTTAATATCACCAGTGACAAGGTTTGAACACATAAATGCTTCTTGAATGAGCAATGCATTGGCAGGAATATCGACAGGTGGATCTAAATCGATACGGCGAAATACAATACCTCCATCCACGGTATGTGGAATGAAATTGATCATCACTTTTTGACCGCTATGAAGACCTATTCCACTCGCTTTTACCACACGATTGAGAGTACGTTGTTTCACCATGCTTTGTAACTTCTTTTTTAAAACCGCTATACGTTAGCATATTTAGTCATTGATCAAAAATAAAAAAGGCAGTGTTTATACACTGCCTTTTAATAGATTGGACGCTAAATTACTTACGTTGCTGATTTTTCAAGTAATCTTGAATACTCATTGGCGAAGAACGCGGTGATGAACTTGGTGCATTATTCACATCATTTTCAGCATTTTGACGTTTATTAATTGCAGGAACATCATCTTCATCTACAGATTGTGCAGATTGAGTTGCAGTATGGCTTACTGTATTACGCTTTCTTGGTTCTGCATCAGCTGCATTACGTGTTAAACCAGTCGCTATAACAGTTACACGTAATTCATCACGCGCATCTGGATCAAATACCGTACCGTAGAAGATTTCACCTTCATCAAGGTCAACAATCTGGTTAACTACATCAGTAATGATTTCAGTTTCGCGTAACGTGATGTCATCACCACCTGTAATGTTAATTAACACGCCTTTCGCATTAATAATATTCACATTATCAAGTAGTGGACTACGAATTGCCTGTTCAGCAGCTTGACGCGCGCGGTCTTCACCACGACCTAAACCAGCACCCATCATTGCATAACCGCGAGTACTCATTGCAGTTTTCAAGTCGGCGAAGTCAAGGTTAATGTGACCACGGTTAACCACAAGGTCAAAGATACTACGTACAGCGTTTAACAATACATCATCTGCCTTTTTATAGGCATCTTTCATTGAAATATCACCATACACGCTTAATAAACGTTGGTTAGGAATAATGATCAATGAATCAACATGTGCTTCAAGCGCCTCAATACCACGCTCAGCAGATTTTTGACGACGACGACCTTCAAAGTTAAATGGAGTTGTTACAACACCAACAGTCAAAATCCCCATTTCTTTAGCAACTTCGGCAACAACCGGAGCAGCACCAGTACCTGTACCACCACCCATACCAGCGGTTACAAATACCATGTCAGTTCCTTCAAGGTGCTGACGAATAATTTCACGGCTTTCTTCTGCGGCAACCTGACCTACTTCAGGGTTAGCACCAGCACCTAGACCACGTGTACTTTGCTCACCTAACTGAATTTTGAAAGGGGCATTCATACAATCAAGTGCTTGTTTATCTGTATTGGCACAAACGAATTTAACACCCTGAATATCAGACTGTACCATGTGCTGAACGGCATTACCGCCACCGCCACCTACACCAAATACAGTGAAACGGGCTTGACCGTTGCCATCGTTTAGTTCATCTTCTATAAATTCAAATGAGGCCATGACCTTTAGGGTTCCTAATACATTATGGCAGTCACTTCAGCCCGTATACTGCCTTGATTTTCAAAAATAACTAATTTTAAGAATGCTGTGCAATACAAACCTTGTCAAGTACAGTGGTTTTCTCTTACAACTTCCTAACAATTCTACCAATAAATCCATACATCCTAAAAAATGGCTTTAAGTTTGCTATTAAACGCATTCCAGCCATTCACCATTCGTTCCCATACCGAACGGTCATTCCCCTCTTCAGGTTCCTCAACAGCTTCTTGTAATTCGCTTTGGCTAAACATAAGCAAACCAGCTGCTGTCGCATACATTGATCGGCGTAATGCAGCTTGATGCTGATCATCAGCATACACCTGTAACGGTGGATTACCTAAATGAGCAGATACACCTAGCATACGACGCGCTAAACTCACCATACCTTCAATCTGGCAAGCATCACCTGTCAATACAACGCCATGATATAGGCCATGGATTGCACCGCTTTGTTCGAGTTCTTCGCGAATTTGGCTAAAAATCTCTTCATAACGAGCAATAATAATTTCTGATAACTCAATACGACTAATCGTTTGAGGCCCATCAATACCCTGTACCTGAATCATATGGTCAGGCTTAACAGCACTTAGATCAACACAGCCATGCAGAATTTTAATGCGCTCAGCTTCTTCAGTAGTTGTTTGCAACACAGCAGCAATATCACGTGTCACATGCTCACCACCACGTTGTAATGTACGTGCTAAAGCCAAACGGCCATCTAAATAAACTGCTAGGTTGGTAATACCTGCACCAATATCAACTAGACAAACGCCATATTCTTTTTCATCTTTCAGCAAACTTGCTTCAGCCGTAGCCAAACAAGAGACCACCATTTTCTCTACACCAATGTTCGCACCTTTCATGGCACGATCAAGGTTTTGCATAGTGGCAATCGGCATCATCATAAGTTGATAGTGGCCAGTCATACTATGAGCGGTCATATTGATTGGGTTTTGAACCCATTCAGCAGAGTCGCCTAACTCAAACCCTAACGGGACAGCACTTGCTAAATAGTAGTCAGAAGTCACATGGCTTGCTTTTGCTAACTCTAATGCACGTACAACTTCATTGGTTGTAATCACATGTGCAGGATTAGCAACAGGTGTGCGTCCAGAAGCATAGAAACTTTGCAGCTCGGTACTCGGAATTGATACCCACGCACTATGAATGCGACATTCGGCCATATTTTCCGCTTCAGCAACGGCATTTTTAATCGCAGCAATGACTTTATCGAGACTTACAATTTTTCCTTTGTTCATGCCTCGATTGCGAGCAGTTGCCATACCGATAACCTGAATGTTATCCGGCGCATGAATTTTTCCAATCAAAACTGAAACTTTATGCGTCCCAATGTCAATCGCAACAACTGAGGGAACAGCTTCACTCATCACTCATACCATTTCTTTGTTGTCTAATACCAGGCAAATTGCCTATTTTAAAGCCACGTATTATGGCTTTGCTTTTGCACCACCTGCAATGCTTGTGTCATCACTCGTTACAACAAACTGACCATTCACAATTTTAGGTGGGGTTGCATTCTTCCATTGAATAGATAATCCATTACGATATCGTAAATCAATGGCTGAGATTTTCGTCCACACAGGTTTTAGGTCAGATTGTGCCAAGTGACTTAAACGTTGCAATTTATTCATTGTTTGGTCTTGGTCAACAATAATTCGTAAACCAGAGTCAAACTGCATAAACCAAGTCATTCGCTCTGTTAGATATAACTCTTTTAAACGCAAATTAACAGGATGGAATAACTGATTAATTTCATTATAGCGTCGCATCATCATTTTCGACTGGCTTACCGGACCATGTAACAGCGGAAGCTCAGGATGAAGTCTCGGTTCTGCCTCACTAAATACGTCACCACCATCGCTTAATAAGCGACCTGTTCCCCAACGGGCGATCGCATGTCGAGGCATCACACGAACACGAATACCATTTGGCCAGGCACGAGATACGACAACTCGGTCTACCCATGAAATTTCTAATGCTTTATCACGAATCTGCTCTAAGTCAGACGTAAAATAATTATCTTTTACAATCGGTTGCACATATCGCATCACTTGCTGATTCTCAACCGGAGTTGTTGAACCTACCACTTCAAGTTTTGCGACAGTTGCATCAGTAATAACTTTATATAGACCGTAAATTCCGGCTGCCAAGACTAAAAAGGCAATAACCAGCAACACCCATCCGCCAGCATTGGCAAGCTTTTGCTTGCGCGTAGGCGGTTTTTCATGAATGGAGGTAATCGCCGCACGTTTACGGCGCATGGAAGCCGGAAGTTGTGCCATATTTAAGCCGTACCTTCCAATGTTTGCTCAAGAATTGCAACACACAATTCATCAAAGCTATAACCCACAGCTTTAGCTGCTTTTGGCACAAGCGAGTGGCTGGTCATACCTGGTACGGTATTTACTTCTAAAAGCCAGAAGTTACCTTGCTCATCCTGCATTGCATCAATACGGCCCCAACCTTCTGCACCTACGGCTTGGAAAGCACGTAAACATAAGGCTTGTAGGTTTTTCTCTTCGCTCTCGCTAAGACCGCAAGGAATGCCATACTCGACATCATTACGTTGATATTTTGCTTCATAGTCATAGAAAGCAACATCTGCTGGTGGCTGCAAACGAATAACAGGTAAAGGCTGACCATTTAAGAATGAAATCGTAAATTCGCGACCCGTAATCCATTTTTCTGCCATCACTACAGCATCGTGCTGAGTTGCTTTTTCAATTGCTGCCGCAAAATCTTCAGCTTTCTCAACCTTACTCATGCCTACACTTGAACCTTCATGTACAGGCTTGATAATGACAGGTAAACCTAATTCAGCAATGACTGAATCTAGGTCAGTTTCTTTAGTAATAATGCGATACGGTGCCGTTGGTAAGTCACTGCCTTGCCAAATTTGCTTGGTTTTGACCTTGTCCATACCAATTGCGGAACCTTGCACACCTGTTCCTGTATAAGGAATGTTTAACCACTCAAGTGCGCCTTGGATTTGACCGTCTTCACCACCACGACCATGCAAAACAATGAATGCGCGGTCGTAGTTTACAAGTTCAGTTACGCTACGGTCTTGCGGATCAAATGCCTCAGCCTGAACACCTGAACGTAACAAAGCGTCCAGAACTGCCTGACCACTATCTAAAGACACAGCACGCTCAGCCGATTTTCCACCAAGTAACACAGCAACTTTGCCGAATTTTGTAGCATTTGACACGTTTAAATCCTTAACCCGATAATTCAATATTTTTTGTTTATTTCACATACAAATGATGCTGTGCAAGTTCTACTGAAATTGCTCCCACGTTACCTGCACCTTGCGTTAATAACAAGTCATTTGGTTGTAACACATTTTGCATGATGTTTTGCAAATTACCGTCAACCGGATCAATCAAAATCGGCTCCACCTGACCACGCAAACGAATACTACGCGCCAAAGTACGGCTATCTGCACCAACAATTGGTTTTTCCCCAGCCGGATAAACTTCTAGTAATAATAATTGGTCGACTTGAGATAAAACTTCAATAAAGTCATCAAAACAATCACGAGTACGAGAGTAACGGTGTGGTTGGAAAAGCATTACTAAACGACGGTCAGGGTGACTCTGACGAGCAGCTTTAATTGTAGCTTCCACTTCTTTCGGGTGGTGTCCATAGTCATCAACTAATTTCACATTACCTTCACCAAGCTCAAATTCACCTTGTACTTGGAAACGACGTCCAACACCACTAAAGCCTTTTAATGCACGGCTAATTGCTTCATCTGAAACGCCTTCATCGGTAGCAACACCAATTGCAGCCAAAGCATTTAAAACATTATGTAAACCAGGCTGATTAATCGTTAGACGTAACGGTTCACGGCCCTTACGTAACACCGTAAAGTGCGAACGCATGCCATCTTGCTCTACATCAATCGCACGAATGTCATTATCTTCGTTAAAACCATAGGTAATAACCGGACGGCCTACACGCGGCAAAATCTCACGAACGTTTGCATCATCACCACAAACTACCGCTAAACCATAAAACGGTAAGTTATGTAGGAATTGTACAAACGTATCTTTTAATTTATCAAAGCTACCTTCATAAGTGTCCATATGGTCAGCATCGATGTTGGTTACAATCGCTGCCATTGGCTGTAAATAAAGGAAAGATGCATCTGATTCGTCAGCTTCAGCAACAATAAAACGGCTTTCACCAAGAGCGGCATTTACACCAGTACTGTTAAGTAAACCACCAATCACATAAGTTGGGTCAAGGTTTTCTTCAGCCAACATAGTGGTTAACAAACTCGTTGTTGTGGTTTTGCCATGTGTACCTGCTACTGCGATACCATGACGGTAACGCATAAGCTCACCGAGCATTTCTGCACGACGTACAATCGGAGTACGTTGTTCAATTGCTGCTTTAATTTCCGGATTCTCCGGATCAATTGCAGTTGAAACCACAAGCACATTGGCATTTTTAATATTTTCTGCTTCGTGTCCGATATAGACTTTAATGCCATTTTCTTCTAATTGTTGTGTAGTTTTAGAAGCTTTAATATCTGAACCGGAAATTTTATATCCTTGGTTAGCTAACACCTCAGCAATACCACACATACCTGCTCCGCCAATACCCACAAAATGAATATGTTTGATACGGCGCATTTCAGGCACTTTAATCAATTTTTTTGCTTGGTTTGCAGCTGTTATTGGAGACATAGTAAATCCGATTACATTTTTTGAATAAGATCAACCACATGCTGAGTTGCATTTGGTTGGGCATGTTGACGCGCTTTCACTGCCATTTCTGTAAGTAATGGGCGGTTCATCAACGTGGTAAACAATTGATTTAAAACTTCTGATGTCATGGTCGATTGCTGGCAAATTTTTGCAGCGCCGACATCGGCCAGAAATTTAGCATTTGCAGTTTGATGGTCATCTACCGCGATTGGAAGCGGTACAAAAACTGCTGCAACACCAGCGGTTGCAACCTCTGTCACTGTTAACGCCCCAGCACGACAAATAATCAAGTCTGCTTCGCTATACGCCTTTGCCATATCTTCAATAAAAGGCAAAACCTGTACAGTTAAATTTGCTGGCGCATCTGCATACAAAGCTTGAGTCGCCTCAACTTGTTGCTGACCACACTGATGGAAAATATTCAGTGGAACTTGAAGTTGTTTTAATGCTGGAGGTAAGCGTTCATTGAGTGCTTTTGCACCTAAAGAACCGCCTACAATTAAAATATTTAAGGGTTTACCCGCTTGCTCACGCTCATCGTAACGCCACTTTGGGCTTAAGATATCAGTGATCTCGCGACGTACCGGATTTCCAGTCGTTACCACTTTTTCGCTAGCAGGAAAAGTATTTGGAAATGCTTCACACACCACTTTAGCCACGCGTGATAACTGTGCATTGGTAAAACCGGCAACTGCATTTTGTTCATGAATGAGAACAGGAATACCTAATAAGCGAGCCGCCAAGCCACCAGGGCCTGCAACATAGCCGCCAAAGCCAGCTACCGCGTCAACTTTAAGCTGTTTCATATAGCGCATTGCGCTAAAAGTTGCTTTTAAAATTTTAAAAGGTGCAGCAAGTTTACGGATGACTCCATTTCCACGCACACCTTGAATATCAATTTGATATATTGGAATATTTTGATCTTTTAATAACCGATTTTCCATACCTGTTGGCGTGGCTAACCATGAAACCTGACAACCTTGTTGTTGAAGTTGTTTGGCTACGGCGAGGGCTGGAAAAACATGTCCACCAGTACCGGCAGCCATCATCATGACATGTTTAGGTTTGCTTTGCTGTGAATCTGTCACGGTCTAATTCTTCAACTCAAAAAACAATGGAAATTGTCATCTATTTTTGTAGCCGTTTATTTTAATCCTAAAGCTTCATTAACGAAAAGCGAATTTCACTCGTTTATAACAGAAAGATGTGCTTTTTTGAAAATATGCCTACAAAGCGCTAGCGTATTTCATATTGTGGTTTTATTAATTCATATATTTTTAGGTGATTTCCCAATATTCGCTTAGGAAATCACCCAAAGTAGATTATTAAGCAGGACGGCCAGTTTCTAATACGTCAAATAGATCATCGGCAATTGAAGTACCAAATTGAGCATCAATTTCACGAATACAGGTTGGGCTGGTGACATTAATTTCAGTGACATAATTACCAATTACATCAAGCCCAACAAATACCAAACCTTTTTCACGCAAGAAAGGACCAATTTTCGCTGCAATCTGCTTATCGTTTTCAGTAAGTGGTCGTGCTTGACCTAAACCACCAGCTGCCAAATTCCCGCGCACTTCACCATTTTGTGGAATACGAGCAAGACAATAAGGAACAGGCTCACCATTTACCATTAAAATACGCTTATCCCCTTCTACAATTTCAGGAATATAACGCTGAGCCATAATTGGACGAGTGCCTAATTCTGTCAACATTTCTAATGTAGAACCAATATTTACACCATCTTGGTATAAACGGAAAATTCCCATCCCACCCATACCATCAAGTGGCTTAACAATCACATCGCCATGTTCTTTAATAAATTCACGAATCAAGCTCTGCTGTGATGTCACAAGTGTAGGCACTTGTAGCTCTGGAAACTGCGTTGCAAAAAGTTTTTCGTTGCAATCACGCAATGACTGAGGCTTATTAATAATCCATGAACCTTCACGCTCAGCTTGTTCAAGCACGTAAGTCGTGTAAACAAAATTCATGTCAAATGGTGGGTCTTTACGCATAAGTACAACATCGTAAGCCGCGATAGATTCTTTTTTCTTTTCGCCTAACTCATAATAATGGTTGTAATCTTCGAAAACTTTTAACGGAGAGATGAGACCGTAAGCCTTACCTTGATCGATATATAAATCTTGTTGTAATGCATAGCCTAACTCATGTCCACGACGGCTCGCCGCCCACAACATTGCCATGGTTGAATCCTTTTTCAGATTTACGGTTTCAATCGGATCCATGACGACAAGTACACGCATGCTCAAGCTCTTCTTAAAATTTAAATTAGCATGAGTATAGCTGAGATTTTTCACTCGTTTTTCTTAATTTTAGTAAAACCTTATCGGTTATTTCTTTATCTTGAATTAAGGTAAATTCAGTTAAACTACTCCCATAAAATATTATTTTTAAAGGCTAAAGATGAAACTTTATCGCTATTTAACCGGACCTGATGACTCTGCTTTTTGTGCACGAGTGACTAAAGCACTTAATCATGGTTGGGAGCTCTATGAGGCACCTACTATGACTTTTAATGGCTCTCAAGTTATTGTAGGCCAAGCAATTTGCAAAACAATTGATGAAAATTATGATCCAGAAATGGATATTTTAGATGTTCTCAAAAATAATGCTTAACTCCAAGGGTGCTTTTAGCCGTAGAGCACCCTCTTCAAAACCCTATTCATAAATAAAACTAATCATTTCATTCAATCGAATTTTTAATAAATAAATTATATTTTAAAAATCAATTATTAAAAAACAATCAATGTAATTTTGCAGGCAATAGTTCTTTTATTTTAAACAATTAAATGATTATAATTATCATTTATACTTTTATTTTTGTTAACTGATTTTATTTTTATGTTAAGAATTTCTATATCATCTCCCCAAATTAAGCGTCTTTTCCCGCTGAGCTTACTCAGTTTAATGATTTTGAATATTCAAGGTGCCTATGCAGAGGAATTAGCTGACTCATCTTCAAAAGTTGCAGCAGTTATGCCAACTATAAAAATTGAAGCGATGAGTGAACTCGATCCCATCAAAAGTTATATCGACTACGACAAAGCCAATGTCACACGTAATGGTTTAGACAAAAAAGATATTCCGCAAACTATTGATACTATTGATGTTCAAAAATATAAAATTTATGGATCAAATGACTTAAGCGTCATGCTGCAAGGTACACCAGGCGTATCAACCAGTTACGATATGCGCGGCGATGGGATCACGATTCGTGGTTTTGGTGCCGACACAGGCGATATTTACCGTGATGGTATACGTGAAAGCGGACAAGTACGTCGTAGTACAGCCAATATCGAACGTATTGAAATTTTAAAAGGCCCCGCCTCTGTTTTATATGGCCGTAGTGCTGGCGGCGGTGTTGTGAATATGGTGAGTAAGTTCGCCAATTTTGACTCTAAAAGTTCAGTTGGTGCGTATGCTGGTTCATATGATAACTACGGAACAACGGCTGACATCAACCAAGTACTTAATGACAATTTAGCAGTACGTTTAACTGGAGAATATGGCGAGTCAGGCAGCTTCCGCTCTGGCATTGAAAATAAGATTGAAATGTTTTCACCAAGCTTTAGCTATAAAAATGACGATGGAACACTCACTTGGACTACACAATATACTTATGACAAATTAGGTCGAGTTCCTGACCGTGGGCCAACGCGTGATAATCTACCTGCAGGTACATCTATCAAAACAGGATTTGCCCAAGATGGCGATTATGTTGATGATATTTTGCAAGTGGTACGTACCGATGTGAATTATGAATATGCGCCTGACTGGAACTTCCACTGGGCAGCGAGTTACCGTCAAGCAGAACAAAACTTTGATCACTTTTACTTTGGGACTTATTGTGGGTTAGATGGAAATGACCTAAAAGGTAAAGCATGCACCACTAAAAAAGGCTACATCAATCAAATTTACTACTGGCAACAAACCAGCAACAAGACCACAACCAATACCTTTGATATTAAGGGCAAATTCAAAACAGGCTCGCTTGAGCACCAAATTATGGTTGGTACAGACTGGACCTACGAGCAACGAGAACCACGTCTAGCCAATAAGACTCAAAACGGTTCAGCCATTTATGGTTATGTTAATCCGCTCACTGGTGAGCGTGAATATAGCCGAGGTAATGGCCCTCTTTTAATTAGCCAACATAACTATAATGAAGGCACCACTTATGGGGTATTTGTTCAGGATTTAATTGGTCTAAATGACCAACTCAAACTCATGATGGGCCTACGTTACGATTACTTTGACTTTTCAACTACTAACAAAATTAAGAATGAACATCGTAATGTAAAAGACAGTACTTTTAGCCCAAATGTTGGCTTGGTATGGCAACCAGTTCCTGAACATAGCTTTTATACATCTTACTCTAAAAGCTTCGCACCGTTTGGTGGACAAATGGGTGTCAACCAAGTTACTGGAAGTACCGATGTCGCGAAAATGGATAAAGAGCCTCAATATAACGAGCAATATGAAGTTGGGGTAAAAAGTGAATGGTTCGATAATCGTTTAAATACTCAATTTTCTGTCTTTGATATTCGTAAAAATAATATTCGCTATAAACCGAACCCTGACAGTGAACCAGAGGTATGGGCAACTGCTGGTCAACATCAATCTCGTGGTCTCGAATTTAGTTTTATTGGCCGTGTACTTGATAATGTCTTTGTTCGCGGTGGGTATGGCTATACCGATGCCAAAGTTAAAGAAGACAATCAAAACCCTGAGCGAGAAGGCAATTATTTAGCCAACACTTCTAAAAATACGGGTAATTTATTTGTTCGCTATTTACCAACTGAACAGTGGTATACCGAAGTGGGCGTGACCTATGTCGGGTCTTATTATCCAAATATTAATAATCAGGTAAAAATGGAAGGCTTTAACCGTGTCGATGCAGCAATTGGGTATAGTGCAGAGCCGTGGAATGTCACACTTGCGGTAAATAACCTAACCAATAAAGAATACTGGCGTTCGGACAGTATGCCAGGCACACCACGTAATGTGTTATTGCGTTTGAATTATCAGTTTTAAGTAAATATTAAAAAGGCATACCCTTATTTTAGAGGTATGCCTTTTTCTTTTTAGATCCCATATTTCTCGCGATAAGCTTGCATATTGGCTAAAGCTTCTTTTTCGTCTTTGATGCTGACTGAACAAGGTCAACAAGACAAGTTGGGTATGACGATGAAGTGGAAGAAATGTGAGGTGAAGGTCGGCTTTTTTAAGGTGAAAAATTTAAATATTTGATTTAAAATTAAAATTAAAGAGTTTCACATAACATTCTATTATATTGAATAAACTATTTTATTTACATCACGTTAACACCTTTAATAACTTAAAAATTATTTGGAATTTTATGAAATTAAAAAAATATCATTGGTAATAAAATGCTTTTTGACATCTTTATCTTTGTCAAATTGTACAAAGGCAGATGATTTACAAAAAACAAGACTTTTAGCAGAACAAGGGCATTTAGGTGCTAAAAAGAATCTAGGGTATATATGTTTTTGGGGATGGAATAAATCAAAATGATACTACAGCAGGGTGTAAATAATACTCAATTTATTGGGTGTTTTATTGCGGGTACTCTAGTGCGTGTACAGAGGGATCTAAATTTACCACGTAGAATTTGGAAAAAAATCGAAGATATACAGGTAGGTGATCTAGTTTTATCCAGACCAGAAGAAGGTACAAAAATACAGGACTATAAACCTGTAGTTAATACTTTTAAACTCGAAAAGAAACCAATTTGGTTGTTAAGTGCTTTAGAGCTAGTCGATGATTTTAGAAATAATCCAACTTATCCGAAAAACATAATTGCAACACCCTATAATCAATTCTGGGTGTGTGGCTGGGCATCTATCTCAGGTGAATTGAATAGTCTTGAACTTTATGATCAAGGAAAATGGTGCCAATTGGATCAGTTAATGGATGGTGATGTAATCCAATCTGATGATAAATATTATGTTGTACATTTTGCAACACCATTATATCAGACAGAACAACCACATATTGCATGGGCGATAGATCCAGAAAATAGAATGGAAGAGTGTGGTTGGAATTTTGATCTTGAGGAAATAAAACAAAGCGGTCAAATCATAGCGGATTTTTCTTACAATGCATATTCTCCAGAAAATATACACAGTGAAAGGAAATATTTACCCTATCTTTCTGATGTTTATAATTTTGAAGTTCAGGATTACCATACCTACTATGTAGGTGGTGCATGTCTATGGGTACATAATACGAATTGTGGTGAAACTACGAGTTTAAAGAATAAACTGCAATCAATGGGATAAGAATCCTTGCAAAAAACTCAAAAAATATTTATATCAAATGCACTGAAACAGTTTTTTTACGATTTCCACACCCCACGATTACAATTCAACCAACTCAATAATTTGATTAAATTATAAAAAAAAAGGAAGCCACAGCTTCCTTTTTCCATACCTAACTCTTAGATACCTACTTCTCACGATAAGCTTGCATATTTACTAACGCTTCTTTTTCGCCTTTCGCTTCTAAATAATCCATTAAATCTTTCATGGTAATCAGTGCGTGCACAGGAATTTCTAATTCTTAGAAAGCTTACCTTGGCCACGTTCTTGACGATCTAATGCCACCAACACACCCGCAATAGTTGTATCAGCATTTTTAAAATAGTGCAGTCATACTTGCGGTTAATAATCTAACCAATAAAGAGTACTGATATTCAGACAGCACACTAGACACACCACGTAATGTGCTATTGGGTTTGAATTACCGGTTCTAAGTAAAAAATATTAAATATAGAAAGGCATACCCTATTGAGAGGCATGCCTTTTTGTTTTTAGATACTGTTTTTGTGTCATCTTAAGGCTGACGAAGTCCATAAAGATCAATTTTCCAAAGAAGATTCTGTGTAGTGGCAACAAAAAGCATGGATTCTACAACTGCCAGACCAGCAGAGTAATCACAGTGATGAATATATACCCAAGCAGTACTTTCACTAATATAGTCAGAATTCGAACGTAACAAGCGATTATCTGTAGTCGAAGCAAAAAGGATATCCCCATATGCAGTCATTGCATTTATGGTTGCATCTTGCGTAAATGCTGTCATCGCTACCCATGATGGTGCTGTTCTGGTTGCAGGCGCTCTCCACAGTGTTCCTAGATTATCAACCGCATAAAGCATCCCACCTGTGGCAGCCAATGCCTTGGTTCCGCCACTAGGTCCAGCCCCCATCGAAGTCCAAGCTTGCCCCACCTCAGAAGCAGGATACCACCAAAGTTGATTATCAGTTGTAATGCAGTAAAGGGTATCTCCAAGGGCTGCCATTGCACTAACATAATTCGCATAACTAATATCACGCCAAGGTATATCTGCGCCAAGTGGGTAACGTTGAGCAAGCCTATTCTGCGATGTGGCTATGAAAATTTTTCCATACAGTGCTGTAAGGGCACGAGAATTATACGCATAACCAATATTTTCCCAATCCCATGTTATACGTTGTTTGAGATGAGAAAATACGTTACGTGTGATCGTAGTTACAACAGAATCACTTCCCAATACAGATAACCAATCCGTTGTCCCAGCATTAAAAACTGTGCCATTGTGAGAAAATATACTCATTGTCGCGCGTCCAGGTTTGCCAGTCCATGAACGCATGTCTGCCGAAGCCAGTACAGTCGTAGTCAGAGGCGTATTTTGATCGCCTGTAACACGGGGATAACCCTCTACTTCATCTACATAAGCCGCAGCATCAACCTCATAGGTCATGAAAGCTGATGTTGTAGTTGCAGGTGAAACACCGTTGAACACCCAATGTCCTGGAAACCGAATAGTATATGCTACTGTTGGTGATGTCCCACTATAAGCTCCATCAGCAAAACCACTACCAAGAAATGAATTTTGCGGCCGGTTTAATGGCGGTTCTGCCCATGCTACAGTTGTATCATAAGCATTTAAGTTAGGATCATTACCAGCATATTTGTAGAAAACAACCATACGATTCCCTTGTTCTAACCTTACAGCTCGATAACAAGTATTCCCAGAGAGTACGATCACGTTCCCCCCATTGGCAATAAACTGCTCTGTCTGGTCTCTCATTGCTCGCGTCCAGTACTCATCATGTCCTGCAATGATCAAACAATCATAATTAGTGAGCAGAGTTGAGATACTATGAAGGTCCACACTCGAACAATATTCGATCGGTATCCCTTCTGTTTCAAGCCAGCGAATAAGTATGGACTCAGGCCCATTACTTGCAGGAGTGCCACCTGATCGATTAAAGGAAACTTTGCTCGCACGAGTTCCCGCCCCACCACTATTATAATCATATAAACTCTTACCACCCGCTGCATTATAAGCAGTTGGCGTTAAAAACGAGATTTGTAAAAGAACTTTTGAAACCGCTGCTTGAGTGGCTGGTCGAATCACAAAAGTAAGTACGTCCTGTCCCGAATAAGCTAGCCTATATAGCCCAGGAGGCCAATTCGAAGGGATATTAAACGTTACTGAAACTGGCCATCCGAATCCTTCCCATGGGTTTGTTGCAGGAAGTGATCGGGTAAAAAGAGTTGTAGAGAGTGTTGATGATACTGTAGTTGTTCCTATACGCTCTACGGTTAAACTGGTTATCCCAGGTGAATCAGTACTGAGATAAAAACTTATTGAACTTCCTGGTAAAGCGGAAGTTGCTGATGAATATCCTGAAACTGCCATATCTCCACCTCGTATCCTTATGAAATGAAAAACTGGAAAATTTTCTACATCTTTTAAAGCTTTTATATATAAATGAGCTGATTTCTAGCATTCGTCAAGATCAATAACTTAGGACAATTTTTTAAAAATAAAAATTATTAAATTTTATTATTCATCAGTAATTTATATATTTTACCAAAAAGAAAAAAAACACTTCAAATTATCAATTTTAAGTCTTAAATATTGATATATGTTTCATATGAATTTTATAATAAAAATGGACCAAAAAATAAAAAATCAAAAGGTTATTTAGTAATAAAAATCAAATTATTAGTTAATAGTTTATGTTCTTTAACAGAGAAACAAATATTTCGTAGGGTTTTTACTGCATTATTCATATTTCATTTAAGAAAAATTAATAATGAAAAAGGAAGCTTTATGCTTCCTTTTTAAATTATTAAAAATCAAATTCCGTATTTTTCGCGATAAGCTTGCATATTGGCTAAAGCTTCTTTTTCGTCTTTTCCATCTAAATAATCCATTAAGTCCTTCATGGTAATAAGGGCATGCACAGGTATTTCTAATTCTTTTTGAACTTCCTGAATTGCAGAAAGCTCACCTTGGCCACGCTCCTGACGATCTAATGCCACCAACACACCCGCAATGGTTGCACCAGCATTTTTCAAAATCGTTACCACTTCGCGAATCGCTGTACCTGCGGTAATCACGTCATCAATAATCCAGACTTTTTTACCTTCAACCGCAGCACCAACTAAAACACCGCCTTCACCATGATCTTTTGCTTCTTTACGGTTAAAGCCCCATGGCACACTCTTATTATGTGTTTGCGACAAAGCAACAGCAGTCGCAGCTACAAATGGAATACCTTTGTATGCTGGCCCAAAAATCACATCAACATTTTCGCATTGTGTTAATTTATCGGCATAGCCTTGTGCTAAAAGAGATAAAGCTTCACCATCGTTGAGTAGGCCTGCATTAAAAAAATAAGGACTCACACGTCCAGATTTTAAAGTAAACTCACCAAATTTAAGCACACCGCGTGATAATGCGAGTTCGATAAATGCTTGCGGGTTAAATGACACAGGCGTTGTCATGAGGTGCTCCAAATTCACAATTGAGGTTAAATTTTCGCATGATACCAAAGGATCAGTATCCAAGTGATGTAAAAATTCTTCGAGTCGTTTCCATTAACGTAAATGGCTTACGTTCTTCAGTAACGAAAGGCTTACTTGAATGGTTAGAACAATCCGATGCCGATGTCGTATGCATGCAGGAAAGCCGCATTACCCATGAACAATGGACTGAAAAGTTTAGACCCGAAGGATGGCATACCCATCTTTTTCCAGCAGAGCGTGCAGGTTACGCAGGTACCGCAATTTATAGCCGCTTACCCTTTGTCTCTATTAAAGATGGTTTAGGGTTCGAGTTGGCCGATAGCCAAGGCCGCTTCATTTCTGCCGAATTCGATTTAGGTTTGTCACATCCCGTACATATTGCATCATTATACTTACCTTCGGGCTCAAGTGGTGAAGAAGCGCAAGCACGTAAAGATTTATTTTTAGGTGAATACGCAAAAATCTTAAAACAATGGCGTGATGAGAATAAGTCCATCATTATTTGTGGCGATTACAATATCGTTCATAAACGAATTGATATTAAAAACTGGTCGGGTAATCAGAAGTCGTCTGGCTGTTTACCGCATGAGCGTGCATGGCTTGACCATATTTATGATGAACTTGGCTATGTAGACACTTTCCGTGTTGTGAGAACAGAAGCAGAGTTGTATTCATGGTGGTCAAATCGCGGTCAAGCGCGTGCGAAAAATGTAGGTTGGCGTATTGACTATCAAGCTTGTTCACCAGACTGGAAAACACGTACAACAAACGCATGGGTCTATAAAGATCAATGGTTTAGCGACCATGCCCCTGTGATTATCGACTATAAAATTCAAGAGTAAGTGAACAAGTGTTCACTTACATTGTCGTTTTTGCTTACAACACATGTCGTTTTTGAGTATTTTTCTTACACACGTTTGACGGCATTATAGCCCCACGGCACAGGGAAGCAGTCAGGATGACGCAAAAGGATAGGACGCCGTAGGAAGATAAAATAAACTTAGATTAAGTTTATTTGCAAGGATGTGACAATGGACGTTGAAATGAGACCCGCATGATCAGGATGATTAAATGCGGGTTTTCTCTTTTCTATCTCTTATTTTTTGCGCTAAGTTCTTTTAGTTTTCTAGATTCTTCTTATTGAGTTCATTATTACCTTGTCTTATGACAATAACATGACATTCTTTATTGTTTTAATCATTATTTTTCATTTGTTTTAAAAGTATCGGTATAAAGTAGTGCTCAAATGCATTTTGGGTTAGGCTGTGTGTTCTTTCTTTTTGACATGGTCCGATAAAATGTTAAAAATTTATGGTATTAAAAACTGTAATTCAATGAAAAAAGCATTTGATGCCTTACAAGCAAAAGGTTTGAGCTACGAATTTCACGATTATAAAAAACAAGGGATTGATGCCGACACCCTAAAAATCTGGTTAAAAGAAATTGGACAAGATACCGTTCTCAATAAGAAAGGCACCACGTGGAGAAAACTATCTGAGGATGAACAGACTCGTGCATTAAGCAGTGAAGATCATCTTATTGAAGCACTGATTGCTCAACCAAGCTTAATTAAACGACCAGTTCTACAGACCTCTAAAGGTTTTCTGGTCGGTTTTGATGAAATTGCCTATCAAAACTTAAATGCATAAAAAAACGAGCCAAGTGGCTCGTTTTTTTATTTAAACTTTTAGTTCGCACGAATCCAAGTTTGATTGCGGCCCAATGCTGAAACACCAATATAACCACGCAATTTAAGCTTTTTGCCACCCTCAGCCAACTCACCTTTTAATTTGTAAGTTTTGCCAGATTTCGGGTCTAAAATTGTACCGTTTTCATAACTGGTACCACCTACATTTTTTAGATTATGTACAATGGTCACACCTTTAAGCGGTTTGTTTTTATACGGACCTTCACATTTTGTACAAGAGTTTTCTTCACCTGGTGTCAAAATGTTTTGAATGGTTGCAGTTAAGGTTCCATCCTTCTGTTCCGTAAACTTTACTACGGCTTTGGGCTTATTGGTTTGGTCATCAATCGTTTTCCATACCGTTCCGTTTAGTGGGTCAGCCGCATTGGCAAATGCAGCCATACCAACAAGTCCTAAAGCTAAAGCAATCTTTTTCATTTTTGTAATATCCTTGGGTCTTTCAAGACTTCAGTATTCAAAACTCACAACGATATTGCAATTTTTGAATGTGACTGTTTCGTGTAACCTTGTAACCTTGAAAAATAAAATTTATAGGGAAACAAGTTATTAACATAAGCGGATACTATATGAATATACCAAGCGTTTTAAAATATTATTTAACAGAAACATTTCTTAAAACAGCAATTCGCAAGCCAAGTCAGTTGAATTTACCTCCAACTGCCCTGCGTCCTATGCTTGAACAACTTTGCCGAGCATTTCCAAAACAAAAAAATGTAACTGTTCGTCCGATCCGACTTGCGGGTGTCAAAGGTGAAGAGATTAAAGCTCAGGATTCAGCAACCCAGCTTATTTTTCATATTCACGGCGGCGCTTTTTTTCTTGGCAGTGTCAAAACACATCATGCATTCATGACGGATTTAGCAGCCCGTACTCAAATGCAAATTATTCATGTGGACTATCCGCTTGCTCCCGAACATCCATATCCTGAAGCAATCGAAGCATTATATGACGTATATCAATCATTATTAGTTCAGGGTATCCAACCCAAAGATATTATTTTATCGGGTGACTCATCTGGGGCCAATTTAGCTTTGGCACTTTGCTTACGCTTAAAAGAACAACCTGAACTCATGCCAAGCGGTTTAATTTTATTATCACCTTTTTTAGATTTAACCCTAACCAGTGAATCTTTAAGATTTAACCAAAAACATGATGCCCTACTTTCTCTTGAAGCCCTGCAAATTGGTATTCAACATTATATTGGCAACCATATTGCAGCAGATGACCCACGTGTTTCGCCCATTTTTGATAACTTAGAAGGTTTACCGCCAACATTAGTTCAGGTCGGTTCAAAAGAAATTTTATTAGACGATGCAAAACGCTTTAGAGAAAAAGCTGAAGAAGCAGGTGTCAAAGTACATTTTAAGCTTTACACAGGTATGTGGCATAACTTTCAAATGTTTAATGCGTGGTTCGATGAGGCAAAACACGCAATGGCCGATATTGCTGAATTTGCTCATGAACTTGATAAAACTTAATTAAAATAAATGAAGTGATGAGTGCGAAATACTTCTCACTTCATATTATTTATAAAAACCTTAATCTTAGGGTTTAATGAATAAATCATGATATGTTTAGGTTATGAATCATTCAAACTCTCCCACTTTAGGATGATCTAGAAAAGAGACATCTCTATTTAGGAGTTCCTTTATTATTATGAAAATTCGTTTAATCACTCATCCTATAAATAAAATAAAACAGGTGGTTCTCGAATTCATCCATAACAACCATATTATTAACTGGACGCCTTTACAAAAAAGTGCACTGATGCTTGTACTCGCCTGTGCAATGAATTTCAGTTGGATTTTATGGAAAGGTTATATTTTAATAACGCCCAGTGTTTGGCGATGGGCAAATTTGCCTTTAGTAGAGTCACAGCTCTGGCTGAATTTATTGACTTTATTTTTATTAGCATTACTGATTATTCCGTGTTATCGCTACAAAGACCAACAGTGGGCACAAAGAATTGTTCCTCTTATTAGCGTACAAGTCTTTATGCTCATGCTGTGCCATGATGGATATTTAATTGGTAGCATCAGCCCTGCCACAATGGTTGGTTATGTCGGCACCATTGGTGTAGGTCTGGTTTTATTTGAAAGAAAAATTGTTTATAGCGCTTTTATACCAGCAACAATTATTTTAGCCGTATGTACTTATTTAAGTATGAATGGCGTTATACCCTACGCTCCACTATTTAACTTCACGGCAATCCGACATGCTCAAACCAATCCTTTTTGGTTAGGAAGTATGCTGTTTTTTATTATGCCGATTTTAGTCGCCTGTTTTATTTTATTTGAAATATTGCTGACCCAATGGCGCCAACGAGAAACTTATATTCAACGCTTAAGCCAGATCGACCCATTAACCAATGTATTAAACAGACGCAGTTTAAATACCCATCTTGAGGCACTTCACGAACAACAATTCGATTATGCTTTAGTACTTCTCGACATAGATCATTTTAAAAAAATTAATGATGTATATGGACATCATCAGGGCGATCAAGTCCTAATTAAAATTGCTCAATGTCTTTCTGAGAACTTACGTAATGAAGACATTATTGGTCGATTTGGTGGAGAGGAATTTATTTTAGTACTTCCGCATACTGATATTATTCAAGCGGAAAAAATTGCAGAGCGTTGCCGACTTGCCTTACAAGAGTTATCTATTTTCAACAATCAAAATATTCAGATTCATGTAAGTGCAAGCTTTGGAATTAGCTGTTCCGCTTTTGCAAACGATCCCTACCTTGTCATTCGGCAGGCAGATGAAGCGCTTTACGCAGTAAAAGCTTCAGGGCGCAATCAAGTGCGCACTTTTCACCAATTACCACATATAGAGTCCATTTAACTATTTAGCTTTCGATAAGCTTGCAAGCTGTTGCAACAGCTCTTGTTGGCTAAATGCACCAGTTAAACGTAAAGAACGAATTTCTTGTTGATGCTCATTTAAAAACAGATAAGTCGGTGGCCCAAGAATATTCCACTGCTTGAGTAGAGCTTCATGTGACTGATCATAATGACTCAAATCAAGTTTAATGAGATAGTAAGGCGCAAGAGCCGTCTGAACCTCAGGTGCTTTTAAAATACGATGTTCAATAGGCTGGCAAGCCACACACCAATCTGCATAGACATCAACCACAATAGCCCGATCAGTAGGGGCTGCTGCTAAAATTTTTTGAAAGTCCGCAGCTGTTTTCGCAACGTGCCATTCAGCCATGTGCTCGGAACTTTGCAAACTGCGATTTTGAATATGCTGATACTGGTTATAGGCAACAAACGGAGTAACCAATAAAAGTAGGAGTGCATAGAGCCACTGTAACTGCCCTTTTTTCCAAAAGAACTGATAAAGTGCGTAGGCAATAAAAGCCAGCCCTAGCAATAAACTAAGCACTTGCATGCTCCAATCTGGCAATAAAGGGCGAATAAAATAAAGACTTAATCCCAACATCAGAAAAGCAAAAATCACTTTAATCTGATGCATCCAGTCGCCTGCTTTAGGTAAAAATCTTGCACCTAAAACACTCGCGATGAGTAAAGGAATTCCCATTCCAAAGCCTAGACAAAATAAAAGCAAAGCACCTTGCCATTGGTTTTGAGTTTGAGAAATAAATAATAAAGTTCCAGCCAAAGGTGCGGTCATACATGGACCAACCAAGAGCGCAGAAACCACGCCCATAACACCCGCACCAACTAAAGTACCGCCTTGTTGCATAGACTGAATACGATCAAGTCGATTTAACCATGTTTGCGGTAAACGAAGCTCAAACAGTCCAAACAGGTTCAATGCAAAAACTACAAACAGTAAACTAAACGCGATAAGCGTAGCAGGCTGTTGTAGCCAACGTTGGAAATTTAGCCCTGCTGAAGAAGCGATTAAACCTAGACCCGCATAAACCAATGCCATACTACATACAAAGGTAAGCGCAATCGTCCACGCTTTTAAGCCTTTATGCTCTCGAATAATTAATGAAGTTAAAATCGGCAGCATTGGTAAAGAGCATGGCGTGAATGCGAGCAGCATGCCTAAGCCTAAAAATAATAAAACACCATACCAAAGCGAGTGTTCAATGAGTTTCGCCGACCAGATCTGATCTTCTGCAATTTGTGGAGTAGTCGCGTCTGTTTTAGTTTCTGAACTTGTTTGATTAGTTAAAGTTTCTTGAGACGCTGCTTGTGTATTTGCCAAATCTAATAAGCGTTTCGGCGCTGTTCCTGCTTGGTTTTGCACACCAACCAAACCATCTGCATCGGTTTGAAACTCAATGGTTTGTGGCGGATAACAAATACGGTCTTTGGCACAGCCCTGCCAAGTTACAGTGTAGTGCTCTGAAGGCTTGGTCTTAATTTGAAAATTGACTTGATGATAATAAACCTGACTTTGCCCATAGTTTTCATCATATTGAGAAACGGCTTTAGGTAAATTTAAAGCTAAAGGTTGAGTACCCTGCTGTACAGTAAATTTATGCTGATACAAATAATAATTCGGCTGAATCTGCCACGATAATTTCGCAGTATGCGATTGTGGCGACTCAACCGAAAATGAAAAAGCCTGTTCTGGTGAAAGTAGCTTATCTTCTGCAAAAACAAACTGGCTCAATACAAAACTAGCAGCTGCTAGAAAATAAATAATTCCCTGAGAAATAAGCTTTTTCATTAACATCAATCAAGTTGGTTTTATCAGAATAAGAATGCCATACCCAAGCCACCATGGTAGCCTTTATCTTGACCCTCTAAATCGACACCTACACTTGCATCAAGTTGAGTACGTTTATTAACTGCATACACTAAGCCTGTACCTAAACCATATTGGTAGTCTTGGCTTTCAGCTTTACGGTAAACAAATTCAGAATAACCAGAAAGCTTGCCGGCAATTTTATAGTTGATTGTTGGAATGGCCGTTACAGCCCAGTTGCTGTTTTGCACTTCGTAACGCATCGTAATTGCAGTATTGATCAAATCATCATACTGGTACGCTACTGCTGAGCTCAGGCTATAAATGTCGTCATGTGCGGTAAACTCATCATTACCCGTTGCAATGAGCGCTTGAGCCAACACAGCCATTGTTAAATTTTCATCATTTAAATCAATCGCTTTTTTTAAGCCGATGCTTACATCACCTAAACCAGAAGTATCTGTTTTTTTACCAGCACGTTTGGTTTGAGTCCAACCCGGACCTTGCCAACCTAATTGTAATTCTAAGTCTTTAGCCAAACCTGTACGGAATAACATATCGCCATGTACAGTTACGGTTTTTTCTTTCACGCCATCAACAGTTGATTCTGTATAAGTTGCACTTGGTAAACCTTGTTCCCAAGCTAACTGCCCCACTGGAGTAATACCTGTTCCAAAGCCTGAACCTGGACGGTCAAACGAGAACTCTGCGGCAAAAGTACTTCCTGCAGCAACAGTGGTCAGAGCAAAAGTTAAAATTTGAAATGTTCTCATTCTATATTCCAATCAAGTAGTTAGTTCTTTTGACATTTTTGCTCCATGATGGCGCAATAACTCTAGTGTTTCACGCTCTTCTTGAAGCGCTTCTGACCAATCTATTTCATCAAAATCACAATCAAAGAACAACTGACTTATTGAAGATAAAATGGTGAGTCCTTCTTCATCACGTGTGTTTGGATCAACTTTTTCATCAAGTAAACGTTGAACCGCTGGTGCGCATGCCGAACTTGCTGCATCCCATAGTGGGCCATAAAATTCTTCTGCATCCCAAAGATGAACATTTGCCTTAGCCTGAATTAAGGCTTCAAGGATATCGAGATAAACTTGTAATGATTGTTGCTTTTCTTCTTTTGATAAGGGAGTACCAGCTTCATAAGCTTCTGAGACGTCTTCCCACCATTTAAAAATTCCATCACAAATAATTGATACGGGTGGCCCTTGTTCCGGATCAATGAAATTCGGATCAAGCCCCTCAGCAAGTAATTTTTGTACTTGCGTAAGTTCTAATTCTTCTATGGCTTTAATTAAAGCCTGCTGCTGGGTGGTTAACATGACCATCTCTCAAAAATATATTAGCGCTATTATGCCTAATCTCTGATGAAGATTTTAGAGGTCAATGCTATTGCATTGCAAACCAAAAGTTGTGAAGAGTTTTTATCCGTCTTTTTATGCTCCATAAAAAAAGCCCCGAAGGGCTTTTTAGCATTTTTTTAAGCTTCATCATCAATGAGTTCTGGTTGACCACCTCTCGGGTGCTCTTTTTTCTCAAAGGTATGTTCAAGACTACGTTTTAATTTTTCAATCGCGCCATGAATTGAGGCATCAATATTTCCTGCTTTATGGTGCACTGCAACTGGTTTCAAGCCAGCAGGACGTGCTTCGATCATACAGTGGATATCTTTATCGCCACCTTTGTCCCCATTTTCATCACTAAAATGAACCGAGAAATGCGTAATACGTTCGCTATGACGTTGGAATTCTTGAGTAAGTTCTGCACGTACATAAGTAATTAAACGTTCACTATTATGGATGTTTTTATCTGTGCGGATTTCAATATTCATAAATACCATCCTCTCTTTCTTACTGTGGATCTTTTCTATGCAAAACTTTTTTATGTTGGCATGTTTTAAGCATGCATGAACTGACTTCAATTGTACATTTTGATGGTGTAATGGTTTGTTATCTCCTGACTTAAACGTACTGCTTTTAATTTATTTTGAAGATCTTCATACCTTCAATATCAGTCCATCTATAAAAATATGCAAGCTGATTTTTTAAATTTTTATGAAAAATTGAACAAAAGGAGAGCAATTGTGACCGAATCTTATCTATCTGGAGCAGAACTTATTGAGCAGATTCAAAAGTCTCCTTATTCACGTGATTTAATCGGTTATCACGGTCAGCCTCCACAGGTGAAATGGCCTAACAATGCTAAGGTTGCCGTGCAATTTGTCCTGAATTATGAAGAAGGTGGCGAAAAGCATATTGAGCATGGTGATGAGGGTTCAGAGCAGTTTTTATCAGAAATTATTGGTGCTGCAAGCTATCCAGCCAAGCATATGTCGATGGACTCTATGTACGAATATGGTTCACGTGCTGGTTTTTGGCGCATCCATAGTGAGTTCCAACGGCGCAAGCTTCCAATGACTATTTTCGGCGTTGCCATGGCGCTGGCTCGCAACCCATATATTGTCGAAGCGATTAAGCAAGCTGATTATGACGTGGTCTCGCATGGCTACCGCTGGCTTCACTATCAAGACACCGACATTGAAGTCGAAAAACAGCATATGAAACAAGCCTTATCAGTTTTAGAAAACTTGTTTGGAAATAAAACTATAGGTTGGTACACCGGGCGCGATAGTCCCAATACCCGTCAGTTACTCGCAGAGTTCCCACAAATACAATATGACTCAGATTATTATGGCGATGACCTGCCTTTTTGGACAACGCTGACCAATGCGGCTGGTGCATCACGTCCTCACTTAATTATTCCTTATACGCTCGAATGCAACGATATGAAATTCTGTTCACCGGGTGGATTTAATAGTTCAGAACAGTTTTTTCAATATTTAAAAGATAGTTTTGATGTGTTGTACGCAGAAGGTGAAACTGCACCAAAAATGATGTCGATTGGAATGCACTGCCGTATTTTAGGGCGTCCGGGTCGTTTTAAAGCCTTACAAAAATTCCTCGACTATATTGAAATGCATGATCGGGTCTGGGTGTGTCGCCGTCAGGATATTGCCGAACATTGGTATAAAAATCACATAACTCGATAGTTGGTTATTAATTTTGCAAATTCATTAGCGAAATATTAACCACTCTTGGCACTGTTATTGCTAAAACTCTATATCAACAACAATGAGTTTAGGAATAACAGTGTTTTTAGCCGAGTTTAATCAAGCCCCACCCGACCAACTAAAGACTCTGTTAAACAACTGCGTCCATATTCCTGCTTGGGCTGAAAAAATTATTTCAGAACGGCCCTACTCATCGACCTCAGTTCTTTTAGGGCATGCAGAACAATTAAGCCACACGTGGTCATGGCAAGAAATACAAACAGCTTTAGCCACCCATCCAAAAATTGGGGAACGACAGGCAAAAAAACAGCTTAATGCAAAAGAACAAAATTTTTCAGCTCAAGAGCAAGCTGGCATTTCCTTAGATGAACAAACACAACAAGCTCTGCTACAAGGCAATCTCGATTATGAACAGAAGTTTGGCTTTATTTTTTTAATTAAAGCAGCGGGCCTTAGTAGCAACGAGATTTTAAAAAAACTTAATCAACGTCTTCAAAACAACTTAGCTATAGAAAAAGTCATTGTACACGAGCAACTCGCAGCAATTGCTCTATTACGTCTATCTCAGGAATTACACACATGATCAGCACTCATATTTTAGATACAAATTTAGGTAAACCCGCTGCACAGGTAGAAGTGAAGTTGTTCCATGCAGCAACTCATGAACTGATTGCGACCGCAACCACCAACCTAGATGGGCGCGTGAGTGATTTTGGAATAAAAAACTTAGGTGAAGGTGCTTATCAACTTGAATTTGAAGTTGCGCCTTATTTTTCATCACAGCAAATCAAAACTTTTTTCCCACGTGTTTGTATACAATTTTTCATAGAAGACATCAATCAGCATTACCACATTCCATTACTCATCAGTCCGTTTGCTTACTCCACTTATCGCGGCAGTTAACTGAAATAAAATAGGAGAAAAATATGAATCATCGACAAAAGAATGCGATTTCTCCAGAGCATGAATATTTAGGAATTTCCAAAAGTTTTGCTTACGGTTTGCAGCATGTGCTTACCATGTATGGTGGCATTGTGGCTCCGCCCCTCATTATCGGAACAGCTGCTGGTTTAAGCTCGGCACAAGTGGGAATGCTCATTGCAGCCGCCCTATTTGTCGGCGGATTAGCAACACTCATACAGACCATCGGAACCAAATATCTAGGTGCAAAATTACCTCTGGTACAGGGTGTGTCTTTTGCGGGTGTGGCAACTATGGTGGCCATTATCACCACGGGCGGTGGTTTGCCTGCTGTCTATGGCGCGGTGATTGTAGCTTCTCTAATTGGACTTTGCCTTGCACCCTACTTTTCAAAAATCATTCGTTTTTTCCCACCTGTTGTGACGGGATGCGTTATCACAACTATTGGGCTATCGTTGTTACCCGTTGCAATTCGCTGGATGATGGGTGGCAACGATAAAGCACCGAACTGGGGAAGCGTCGAGAATATCTCTTTAGCTTTGCTGACTTTAGGCATTGTGATTGTTTTAAACATGCTGCCACAAGCCAGTATTCGTCGTTTATCCATATTATTAGCGATCGTGGCTGGTACCATACTGGCCTACTTCATGGGCTTTGGTGACTTCAGTCAGGTCAGCTCAGGTGCATGGCTGCAATTTCCACATTTATTTGCATTTGGTTTACCTACATTTGAACTGAGTGCCATTTTATCAATGTTGATTGTGACCTTAGTAATTATGACGGAAACCACAGCTGACATTATTGCTGTCGGAGACATTGTAGGAACTGAAGTCGATTCAAAACGTATTGCCAATGGCGTTCGTGCAGATATGTTCTCAAGTGCTATGGCACCGATCTTTGGTTCATTCATGCAAAGTGCTTTTGCACAAAATGTAGGGCTGGTAGCAATTACAGGTATCAAAAGCCGATTTGTTGTAGCAGCAGGTGGTGTCATTCTGATTATTTTAGGTCTACTACCTGTTATGGGTCGCCTTATTGCCGCAATTCCTATGCCTGTACTTGGTGGTGCAGGTTTGGTCTTGTTTGGGTCGGTTGCGGCGAGCGGAATCCGCACTTTGGCAAAAATTAATTATAACGATCAGAAAAATTTAATTATTGTCGCGACTGCTTTATCGGCAGGAATGATCCCAATTATTAACCATGAGTTTTATGCACATTTTCCAGTTTGGGTACAAACTTTGTTCCATTCAGGTATTAGTTCAACTTGTATTTTTGCTATCTTATTGAATTTATTATTTAATCATTTGCCTTCATTTCGTAGCTCATCTACCCCGCATTTAAGCCAAACCATAAACACTAGAAATACACATTAATAAATTAGTTTTTAGCGCCCCACTTCGGTGGGACTTTTTTTAACCGTTGATCAAATTTGGCTTCATTTTTGCTTAAGACCCTGTATCCTTAGCGTGCTTTATTTGGGGGGAGATCATTTAAATGCAATTAAAGCAACTTGCGGCTACTTGTGCCTTGTTATCTGCAACTGCCATGGTTCAGGCAAAACCAATTTGGCAAGATTTTAGCGTGACTGGTCTTTATGGTGAAAACTATGAAGTTGTAGACGCAAAAGAAACCACCATCACTTTGGAATATGCAGCAAAAGTTAAATATGCTGATGTGTTTTTCTTTATGGACCGCATGCGCGGTGAAGATGATCACAAAAGTACATATTTTGAGTTATCACCACGTTTAAGCTTGGGCGAAGTATCTGGCAAAAAATTGGCTTATGGTCCAATTAAAGATGTGCTCATTAGTACCACTTGGGAAAGTAACAGCGAAAATGGCAATAACTTCGATAACTTCTTATATGGTTTTGCTGTTGATTTAGATATTCCATATTTTAAATATGCGAATTTAAACTTCTACCGTGCAAACAATGAGAAAACTGACGATGATTATCAAATGACGTTCGTTTATGGTATTCCATTTAATATTGCATCTGAAGAATTCTTGGTTGATGGCTTCCTAGATTGGTCAACTGCTGAAGGCGACCATGCGAGCGAGTTGAACTGGACAACTCAGTGGAAATGGAATGTAGGTAAACACATTTCTCCTGATACACGCCTATACCTCGGTATTGAGCACTCTGTGTGGAATAATAAATTTGGCCTTCAAGGTCGAGACGAAAATAACGTTAGTGCATTGGTTAAATACCACTTCTAAAATCCAAATTTAGAAGATAAACAGCAAGGAAAATTCCTTGCTGTTTTTGTTTTTAATCAAGTGGATTACCCACAATATTACTAATAATCCCCTGCATAATATGTCCACCTTGTTCACGGCGTAATTCTTCATACCATGCTTGTGTAACGGCTTCATCTTTCATATGTGTCACATCACAACGTTTGCGCGCACGAAGTACCAATTCATTAGCACGTTCATTGCGCTTGTTTTGATAGCGACGTAAAGCATCCTCTAGCCCCAAAGTATTAATTTGCAGAGAACGCGCTAAATAAATCGCGTCTTCCATGGCTTGGCAGCCGCCTTGCCCAATATCAGGTGTCGTGCTATGTGCAGCGTCACCCAAAATCACTACACGACCTTTATAAAACTGTGTAAACGGTTCAATATCATGGATTTCTACCCGATTGGTTTTTTGCGGGTCTAAGCGTTCAATAAGCTGCTGTACGGGTTGGCACCAATCAACAAAATATTGTTTTAAAAGTTTTTTATAGTCATCTCGATTATTATCTAACCCTGCTGGTAAAGGCACATCTAAAAAGAAATAGAACTTTCCATCTGCAACTGGCATTAAAGAAGCTCGCTTGCCTTCGCCCACATAAGTCGTCCATTGTTGGGCTGGAGCCAACTCTTCAGAGATCTCAACCAAACCATTCCAATTTACATAACCTGCGTAACGGCGCTGTACTTGCTGCCCCAACACATAGGTCCGTGTAAGTGAATGAGTGCCGTCCGCCCCAATTAATAGATCGGCCTGCGTTGAGCTACCATCTGCAAAATGAACCTCTATATAATCAGCTTTGTCTTCAAGGCTGACCATTTTTTTGCCTAAATAAATCTGATCACGACAAAATTCATCCATCAACATATTTTGTAAATCAGCACGTGCAACCGGATAAGGTCGTTGACCCACTTCTTCAATTAATGGCAGTAAACTGAATTGTGTCATCACATCTCCAGTTAAACCATCCACATAGGCCAAATCATCCATTTGTCCACCAAGTTTGGCGATTTTGTCAGTTAATCCTAGATAGTTCAGACATTTCACACCATTCGACCAGAGCGAAATTGCCGCGCCGACAGGAAGAATTTTTTCAGTTTGCTCAAAAATGCGAACTTGGTGACCAAATTTCTTTAATGCAATGCCTGTGGTTAGACCTCCCATTCCCGCACCAATAATCACCACATTCATAACACGCTCCTATAGATATTCACCTATAGGGTGCTTATGCTAAAAACATGCCATCGTTCAAAATTTATTTAGCTTTTCCACAAAACTGGCATGCACCATGCTTATATATTTATGTATAAAACTCGTCTCAGCACGCTCTGTGTTGGCGCAGTTTTAAATGAAAAATCATGTTTTTAACAAGAAATACGGATACTCCATTATGGCAACATTGCACGCTCCAGCTTTTGAACTTCCTGAGATTTTGAATACTAAAACCAATTTGGCAGATGCCCGAATTGGTGCACAAGTCATTGAGTGTTCAGATGATTTCTTTGCAGAAGCAAAGCGTATGCTGCAATTTGAAGCACCTATTTTTGTTGAAGATAAATTTGATGACAACGGTAAATGGATGGATGGATGGGAAACGCGTCGTAAGCGTCATGCGGGCTATGACTGGTGTATTGTGAAGCTCGGAGTGAGTGGAAAAATTACTGCACTTGATATCGACACCAGCTTTTTTACAGGAAATTACCCTGCATCTGCCTCATTAGAAGCGTGTTATGCACCAAATGGTGACCTTACAGGAGCAAAATGGGAAAATGTTTTAAGTAATACTGAACTTGGCCCAAGTCAGCATCATATTTTTATGGTCAATAATGATGCACTTTTCACCCATATACGCCTCAATATTTTCCCAGATGGTGGTGTTGCCCGTTTGCGTGTTTATGGGGATGTTCATATTCAGGTGGCTGATAGTGAGCAAACGCTTGATTTATTGGCCCTAGAAAATGGTGGTCGCGTAATTGCCTATAGCGATGCGCATTTTGGACATCCACGTAATTTGATTAACCCCGGCCGTGGCGTCAACATGGGCGATGGCTGGGAAACTAAACGCCGCCGTGCACCGGGTTATGACTGGTGTATTCTTGCGTTGGGTAAAAGCGGAAAAATTGAAAAGCTTGAAATTGATACGGCTCACTTTAAAGGCAATTTCCCTGCCCAAGTATCTATTCAAGCGGTTTACCTTGAAAATGCAACCGATGCACAGCTGATTCCACAAAGTATGTTCTGGTCTTATTTACTTGAAGCTCAATCAATGCAAATGGACCATATTCATGAATATGTGAATGAGATTTTACAGCATGAAAAAATCTCTCATATTCGTATTAACATGATTCCAGACGGTGGTATTAGTCGTGTTCGTTTATGGGGAAAAATTGCCAAGTCATGATCATACATACTGTTCAAATTCAGCCCTTAACCATTGAAAACTTTCAGCCCTTCGGAGAAGTCATTTGTTGTGATGGGCATGATTTTTTTCATATTAATGATGCTCATACCGAGCGCTACCATGCGCTCGTTGAAACTGAAATTGAAGGGGAAGCAAAGGCAGGAATTAGTATTTTTCGCAATATTAAGGCCAGTGTGCTACCTCTGGAAATTTCAATGCTAGAGCGTCATCCAAAGGGGTCTCAGGCATTTATTCCATTACAGCAACAAAAGTTTTTAATTATTGTAGCGCCCGCTTTGGATGAAAACACTCCTGATATTTCAAAGCTCTGTGCTTTCGTTTCAAATGGAAAGCAAAGTATTAATTATCGGGCAGGTACATGGCATCATCCTTTGCTTACCTTTGAAGCGCCGAGTGATTTTGCGGTAGTAGATCGAATTGGAAGTGGCGCAAATTGTGATGTTTTTCAATTTCTACTTGCTATAAAAATTACGACTTAAATTAAAATATACAGATCTGTCTATTTTAATTTAATGGCCGAAACACCAATAGCAGCAACTGTTGTAATGATTACCTAAAATTTAGGTTTATATAAAAAATCCCCGTCTATTGAGCGGGGATTTTTTTAATTCTTTTTAAACCGTGATATCAGCTAAGTTACCTTTCTGCTCAAGCCACTGCTTACGATCTGCCGAGCGTTTTTTTGCAAGCAATTTATCGAGCAAACCTGCTGTTAAATGTACATCGTCTAAATCAAGCTGTACCAAACGACGCGTGTTTGGATCCATGGTTGTTTCGCGAAGCTGAATCGCGTTCATTTCACCCAATCCTTTGAATCGGGTAATTTGCGGATTACGATTGCCTTTAACATTTTTCAAAATGCCTTCAAGTTCATCATCATCAAGCGCGTAATAAACATCTTTACCAATGTCGATACGGAACAATGGCGGCATTGCTACAAATAAATGACCTTCTTCGACCAAAGCAGGAAAATGCTTAACGAATAAAGCGCAAAGCAAAGTCGCAATGTGTAAACCATCCGAGTCGGCATCGGCCAAAATACAGATTTTGCCATAACGCAGCTCTGATAAATCATCACTGCCAGGGTCTACACCAATGGCAATCGCAATATCGTGAACTTCTTGAGAAGCAAGTACTTCATCTGAAGAGACTTCCCATGTGTTTAAAATTTTCCCACGAATTGGCATGATGGCCTGAAAGTTTTTATCACGCGCCTGCTTGGCACTACCACCCGCAGAGTCACCCTCGACAATGAATAGCTCACTTTCCTCACGCGTTTGGCCGACACAGTCTGCCAACTTACCCGGTAAAGCTGGGCCAGAAACAATCTTTTTACGCTCAACCTTTTTCGCGGCTTTTAAACGACGACCTGCTTTAGAAATCGCCATTTCCGCAAGTTGCATAGCAATTTCAGCATGCTGATTTAGCCAGAGTGCAAAGGCATCTTTAGCAATATTTAAAACAATATTTGATGCTTCACGACTTGAAAGACGCTCTTTGGTTTGACCAGAGAATTGTGGTTCTTGGAACTTAAGCGACAAGATATAGTTCACGCCATCCCAAACATCTTCTGCCGAAAGTTTAAGATTACGAGGTAATAAATTACGTAACTCACAGAACTCACGTAACGCCTCGGTCACCCCCGAACGTAAACCGTTCACATGCGTACCGCCTTGTGCGGTCGGAATCAAGTTGACGTAACTTTCTTGAACCTGCTCACCGCCTTCTACATTCCAGCAAATTGCAAACTCACAGGCTGCGCGGTCTGCTTGTCCACTACTTACAAATGCAGGGTTTGGCAAAATTTCGCGGTCTTGTAATTCATCCATCAAATAATCGACAAGGCCATTTTCAAATTGCCATTCGATTTTTTCATCGTTAATTTGATCGATATAAGTAATTTTTAAACCAGCTGCTAAAACAGCTTTAGCTTTTAAATTATGTTTAAGTGCTTTTAACGCAAATTTTGGACTATCAAAATATTTAGCTTCGGGCCAGAAACGTACCGTTGTACCAGTCGCGCGTTTTGGTGTTTTGCCTTCTAGCACTGCCAAAGGCGCAACAGGTTCACCTTGCTCAAAGGCCATCTGGTATAAATTACCCTGACGCTGAACCTCTACCTCAACACGTGTAGATAAAGCGTTTACAACCGAAATCCCCACACCATGCAAACCACCTGAGAACTGATAGTTATCGGTACTGAATTTACCGCCAGCATGCAGCTTGGTTAAAATGATTTCGATACCACTTTGGCCATATTCAGGGTGAATATCGACTGGCATACCACGGCCGTTATCTTCAACAGATAATGAACCATCTTTATAAACCGTGACACAGATTTTGTCGGCATGACCAGCTAATGCTTCATCGACAGCATTATCAATAACTTCTTGGGCTAAATGGTTTGGACGAGAAGTGTCGGTATACATCCCCGGACGACGACGAACAGGGTCTAAACCAGAAAGAACTTCAAGCGATTGAGCCGTATATTGTGTCACGTTGTACGTTTTCCTTATTTGATGGTGTGCGCAAAGAATTCGATCACTAAGGGTAATTTTTCTTCAAAATCTTCCATGGCATGATTGCCATGAGCATCCGTCAAAATCAATGAGGATGGTGTTGCAGCACTATAATAGCGTTGTGCTTGACGATAATCCAAAATTTCGTCGCCTTGTTGCAATAAGACGAGTATTTTGTCAGCATTTTCAGGTTGTTTCAGTTCCAGTTGTTCTAACTGTCGTAACTGAACATGATCAATTGACCATTGATCATTTACCTTATAAGGCATGCTTTCAACTTGGAAGAGCTCATCAAACAGCTTCCATGGTTGCATAGCAGGGTTAATCAGTACAGCCGGAACATTATATTTCGCGACAAAATATGTCGCAAAAAACCCGCCAAGGCTACTGCCGACTAAAGCCACATCATGTAAAGACTCTATCAGCTCTGAAACTTGCGCTACGACCTGATCTGGAGATCTATTTAAATCTGGCAAATGCACATTTATGCCCAATTCGCTACAATACTGCTTAAGGCTCAGCCCTTTAATCGAAGAAGAGCTGCTATTAAAGCCATGGAGGTAGATAATATTCATATATTTCCCTCTTAAATTGAGAATAAACTCACATTTTTGTTCTCAGTTTGTATATAAAAACACTATTGTCAGACAAGAAAAACGACTCAACTTACCATTCATCAGTATTTTAAAAACATGTGTTATTTAAACTACTAAGATGGAAACGTTAGCTGCCGTTCATAAAAAGTACAGCTTAAAACGTCGGTTATAACGTAAATGGGGAAAAGATATGCCGAGCTTAACACCGTTACATGAAACTTATTGTAAATGGGATCGTACGCCACCGAGTCAGGCCGACGTACTAGAAGGTTTAGCTCAACTGTTCAGCACCAGCTTAAATGGTGTACATGAATTAATACAAGTCATTAATATTGAAGTGTTAAAAAATGCTTTTGGTATTAGTGCCCAAAATGCTAATAATTTTCAAAAACGCCCTTCTGTGCAAAAGGTATATCAGTTTTCTTATGGTGCCTTACAAAAGTATGGACGTTATTTTTTAGCGCCCGGTTTACGTCGTATTATTGAAAAATTCCCGACCCTTCATGAAAAGCCATTAACACCAAGTCTTCATTTTTTGGTGGGCATTTTAAATGGTATTTTCGGAGACTATTTACTTAAACAACATAGTCCCCTTGCCTTGCCAATGGTGCTATACGACCACTACGGTGCAATCCAGCAAGGCGAACTTGCAGGCCGTATCGTAATTTTAGTTCATGGTTTGTGTATGAACCATCTGACTTGGTCAAATGCACACTATGGCGGCATTGGTGAGCGTCTGTTAGCACAGCGTGACCACAACACTATGCTGTATTTAAACTACAACACAGGTCGCCGCATTTCAGCCAATGGCCGCAGTTTCTCTAACTTATTAGAAGATTTGGTACAACGTAATCCAAGAATTACCAGTATTGATATCATTGGTCACAGTATGGGTGGACTGGTTTCCCGTAGCGCGCTGTTTTACGGCAAACAAAATATGTACCAATGGATTCATATGGTCGAGAACCTTGTCTGTATTGGTTCTCCCCACCATGGTGCAGTACTTGAGCGCTTCGGCTTTGCTATACAAGATAAGCTCGGGGCCTTCCCATTTGTTGGGTTACTGGGTCAACTGGTTAATATTCGTAGTAATGGCATTTTAGACCTACGCCACGGTAGCGTTCGTGACGACGACTGGGAATATATGGATGCCCGTATCGGCATGATGGATGACAACCGTGCTCCGGCTCCTCTACCTTCCCATATCAATACCTTTTTAGTGGCAGGAACACTCGAGTTTGAAAAAGTGCGTAATAAAGCACTTACCGTGATTGGCGACTATTTGGTGAGTGTGAAAAGTGCACTGGGTGAACATCCAAATCCACGTTTTCAGCTCAAAGTTCCAGACTCACATAAAGCCGTTTTTTATGGTTTAAATCACTTTGAAATTCAGTATCACTCGAGTGTTGCCGAACAGATCACTCGCTGGTTATATCCTCATGTGAATGATTATGTGCAAGACGGTATTCAAACCCATATTATTGATATGCCGAACTATACGCTTGAAGATTTGGAAGGAATTGTAGAGACGTAAATAGAGCCCAACTTTTGTTGGGCTTTTTAATTTTAAAAGGATAAATTCAATCTTAGTATAATATATACACTAAAAAATTTATAGTTTAAATAAAAAACAATTATCTAAGAACCAATACTTTTATTAATTGATAAATATTAAAATTTTCATATAATATACAACTATATTATTTAATATCTTAATTTTTTCATTAAATAATCATTTTTGATATGCAATTTTTTATAATTTAATCTATTGGGGAATAAAAATGCATGAGCATAAAGTTTATATCTATGTCGTAGACAAAGAATACCAACCAACACAAGTTCAAAAAAACCAAGCTATATCTTTTTTTGAAACAATTCTACCAGAAGCATAACACTATCCATGTGGTTGGGATAATGCCAAAATTACTCTCGATAGTAAATTTATAGAAAGTCCTTTTGCATTAACGGCTGGATCACCAAGTGGCTCAAATAAATATTGGCTTATTTATGAGGATGAAAGTGCAGATGACTCAGATGAAGATGATTATGATGAGTTAGCTTTGGATACTCAAATTCGACCAGAAATAATAAAAGAACTAGAAAACATATTAGGAACAGAACTTGCCTTAGTTTGGGAAACTGATTACTAATTTTTAAATTAAATAAATAGGATACTTTTTAATATCCTATTTATTTTAAGATTATTAAGATAATCTTTAGATATTACTAATCTTTATACAATAGATTATCTTTGATATCTAAAACTTCATCAGAATAAAGATAGTATTTTCCTTTCTTAAAGACAACCTTTCCTAACTTTTCACCACTTTGAACTTTAAAGAAATATAGCTCGTTATTTTTCTCTTTCACTTTGCATATATAAGATTTATCAACCTGAAAGCCAGCAATAGAATACTCACACTTTTTTGGTGTTAGTGTTAAGACAGATTCTATCGTCGCAACATTTCCACCTGGTAGTTCTTCTGAACTATAATAATGATAAGTACCATTCCACTTATCTGTATTTGCAAATGTGTTAGCAGAAAGAATAAGCAATAATAAAAAAATTTTTTTCATTTAATTAATTTATAAATAATCAAGTCAAACTATTATAACCAAATTACAATACAATAAAATATTTTATTATTTTATAAATCAACCCTTAAAAATACTATTTTGAAATTAATGCTTATCACTATTACCAAATATAGAGAAATATATGAAAGAAATTGTTGTTTTTGACTTGGATGGGACATTACTATCCGGTGACTCTACAAAGGCATGGTTAACAGATAAATTGAAATCTAATATTTTTAGATTTATCGCTGCACTTATTGTTACGCCCATCGCTTTACCTCTTATGAAATTTAAGAAATATAAATCTAAAGGTGCTTCATTGTATTTATGGATTGCAACGTATAGCTTGAATGAAGAAGAATTAGAATACAGCTTTAAAAATTTCTCAAAGAATATCAATGAAACTACTTCCGGTCCATTATATTGGTTTGAGCAAGGTATAGCCGAAGTTAAAGATCATTTAGCCAATGGAAGAATTGTGTTTATTGCCACGGCTGCACCAGAAAAGTTAGCGAATGTTTTACTCGAGTCTATCAATCTAGATGTACGAATTATTGGTACTCCTCTACAAAACAAGCTGGGAGGATGGATAAGTGGGATACATTGCAGGTCTGAAGAAAAAGTAAGAAGATTGAATAAGCTTGATATCAAACAACCTTGGTTTGCAACATACAGTGATGATATTGATGAAGACTTACCTATTTTGATGGGCGCCAAAAAGCCCTACTTAATTAATAGTGATAACAACAAAATTAAAAATATTAAAATCAAAAATTTAAAGCTATTAAATTGGTTTTAAAGTTATGATATGAGTATTGTTTATATAAGCTTTCTAACGACTAAATAAAGATAGTATAGGCACTTTTATTACTAAAAGGGCCTATAAAAGTGATTTTTACCGGTTAATTTGGCTCTAAATTAAATATAATTACACATTTAAGAATTAAGTAAAATATTAAAGCTCTATTTTATTTGATGAATTTGCATAAAACCTTCATTGCATTCTAAAGTTGAACCTTTTAAATTCTCACATTTAATTTTATTATCTTTTGTTAATCTAAATTTAAAACCATCATTAACTTTATAGCCTGATTTAAATTCTTTTGACATCACTCCCCAAACAGTAGGATTGTTTTGAACATATATAGAATTTATAGCATAAATATTTAAAGAATCATCCACAGTAATTTTCTTTATATGATTTTGATCAAGAAAATTATAATCATATTGTCCTTTTTTATTTGGCAAAACACTTGTATCCATTAGTTTAACAACAGCAATTTCTTTTGCTTTTTTATTAAAAATATAAAATTTCTTTATGATATAAAAATCACCTCTTAATACTTTTTCCGTATATTCCACAAAACCAATAAAATTATTATCTGAAAAATATGGTGAAATAATATATCGATTCAAACCATATATTTTATTATTATCCAAAGTATATATATTATTTCCTTTCCTCAAAAGAATACTATAAGAATGAGAATTTTCATCACTAGAATTAAAATAATTTTCTTTAATTAGAATTTCGTAATCTTCATCTATTTTTACAGATTGACCAAGTTCATTAATACTTTTATATCCTTGAGAAATAAAACTATTTGAATCATCATATAGAATAATATTTTTTGCCTGCGAAAGGTCTGGTATTAATAAAGCTAATGTTAAAAATATTTTTCTTGAATTCATATTTAATCTCATCGTATGTCTTTAGTTGGAGGTAATGGGTTGTTAAGCAAAGGGATGGATCAAAACGACCAACTAAACCACTACCAGCTGGATCATTTGTTGGTAATGACTTTTTAACTTTCTCAAGATCCTATAAATACTAAAATTAAAAACTTTGATCCTTTTCGAATTCAATCACTAACAATAAATATTTCCACAAAAACCAATCTCCCTTAAATCTTAAAGGATTGCCAATCCCAATTTATACTTCGTGACTTAAATAACTAAAAAGGGAATTCTATTTTTCAGATAACATTCCCAAGTTAAATTGATTTAAAAAAACTATCAGACTATTAGTTCTAAAGTAATCGAAAGACTTATTAAAACTTATTTAAAAATATAGATTAATCCTCATAGCAACTTATATAATCTTTAGAAAACAATCCTATAGAATCTATTTTACCTTGGTGATTAGCTGTGTAAATATAATAGGAATCAGAATGCTGCGAGAGAATTTTATATTCATAATAACTACCTCCTTCTTCCGCATCCATTTTTTTTGTTTTGGTAACATTTTTCAGCTTAAATAATTTTTTTTCATTTTCCCCAACGCTTATTCCATTAGCATCTATAGCATTAGGATTTGTTGTATTTATTGCTGTTACTACTCCTCTTTTATCAACATCTATATTAGTTTGATTATCATTAATAATAATATTTTTTGATTTTTCACATTCTTTCACATTACTAATATCTTTATAATTTTGCACTATTATATTATTTTTATTTTTTTTAAAAATATCATCAAACTTATCTCCTAAATGAATACCATCAAGTTGATTAAAAGCTAAATTGCTATTACTTAAAGCATGAACTTCTTTTCCTGCACTTCCAGCAAAAAAAAGTATCAGAACAAATAAATTCTTTTTCTTCATCCTAAAATATCCTCTATATCTGCTAACAATCCTTGCATATGCAAATGGTTATTATGTCTTAGCTTTTTAATTGAAATTACTTCGAAAGATATAATCACATTCTAAACCTGACTTCATATTAATAAAATATTCACTTATCATTAATTTAGATCTACCCACCCGAAACTTATAAAATCATTTACTAGTTCTCAGCTTTTTTAACGACCATATATTTCCTAAAGTTAATTTTTATTTATTAAGAAGTTCTTTTAAATATATCAATAAATAAAAATACATATTATTGCTGCAAGATCTTAATCAAATTAGTATTATTATCATATTTTATATTCTTAATAAGCTTACATTTTCCTTTATTTTCTATCAAAAAATCAATAAACTCACCATGTGTGGGCGTATCAAATTTAATAGTAACAATATTATCTGTAGCTTGCAATATACTAAATTTACCTATATCATCTTGTGCATTGCTTAAAATATTAAAATCTATATTGTACACTCCATTTAAACTACTACACTCATAATCTTTTACTAACATATTCGTTAATTGGTTAGAAAAAAATCTAGAAATAGTTTTTCTACCAGCACTCTCAATAATTTTATTTCCATCTACAGGATAATTTTTATATAAGTTCGTGATTAAACTTTTTGAGTCTTCAAAACATTTCTCATCATTATTTGCATTTGTAACACTACATAAAAATGATAGAAAAATAAATGTAAATAATTTGTATTTCATAAATTACACCTAAGCTGGTGCTTTATTTTATAAGAAAACTTACAAAAAAACATCATAACAATATTTTTATTTAATTCATCTATAATTATTTTTTCATATATTTTTAGAATTACACATTTTATCTTATACTTTTTATTAAAAACCAATTTCCTCATAACAATAAATTAAATAAAGTATTTCACCCATAGGGAATACAATATATAAAAATCTCCATTAAAATTTATAAAATATTTAAAAGTCTTTAAATACCTTAGAGACCTTATCTTAATAACACATAATTAATCTTCATCATCATGACAATCATTTTTCTTGTTTTTTATATTCACATCAGTTGTATAATTAATTGCAAAATTTAAATTTATTAAATCTTCTTTTCTAAAGATTTTCGGAACTATATTCCAAACATTTTTACCGTTAGTAACGAATGCCAAATTAAATTCCGGAACTTTATTATTATTCGTATCAATTTGATATTCCACAGAAAATCTGTCTTTTTTCTTGCCAATAATATTATATATACGTGGCTCCTTTAACCCTTGATCACAAGCTTGATATATATAAATTTTGTTTTTTAAAATTTTAATTGTACTTTCACTACAATAACATCCACCTGTTTTTAACTCTTTCACAATACCATTTGTGTATTTAAATGGTTTTATTAGATTTCCCTCTAAACTATCAAGGTCCAAATATGACTTTTTCAAATCTTTTATTTTAGAATTATTAAAATCACTTAAACATTTATAGTTTTCACTACTTGCTTCTTTCCCATTAAAATTACATTTTAAATTTCTATCTTTCAACCAAGAACGTTGAGTATCTACCAGATACTTAACTTCATTTTTATTATCACTGATATAGCTTTTTATATCTGAATATATACTATTCAGATCATGCTCACTATTACTA